>JACQOM010000070.1 GCA_016202525.1 Chloroflexota bacterium
AGCAGTCGTTGGTGGGGAATGTCTTATCGAGCTGCGCCATCTTGCCGCCGAGGACCGGGGTTTCCTCAACCAGGAAGACCCTGAAGCCGGTATTGGCCAGGTCCAGAGCCGCCTGGATGCCGCTAACACCACCACCGACTACCATAACATCACCCTGGTTCCCGGTGGCGGGAAGTTTCTTTCTTCTACTACCCTGCTGTTGTTGTGTTGTCATTTAAACTATACCTCCAGTCTTCACCGTGTCTAAAGCGCTTCCTGAATAATCTCGGTGAGGTCTTTAATCTCGACAGCATCGCTCTTATTTGAGCTTAATACGCTATCTTCAAACATAATCATGCAATAGGGGCAGGCAGACGCTACAGTTTTAGCCCCCGCATCGATTGCCTGTTGTATTCTGATATCGGAGAACCTTTCTGTCTTTTTGGTTTCTTCCCAGATTCTGGCTCCTCCGCCGCCACAGCACAGGCTGTCTTCACGAGTATTGAGCATCTCGACCAGTTTCAGCCCGGGTATGTTCTTCAGTAGCTGGCGAGGTTCATCGTAGATATTGTTGTGACGTCCCAGATAGCAGGAATCGTGGTAAGTAACCGTTTTGTTAAATTCTTTGGTGAACTTCAGTTTGCCTTCTTTAACCAGTTCCGTTAGATATTGGGCCAGATGCATCACCTCGAAATTACCGTTCTTGGGGTACTCATTTTTGAAGGTGTGATAGCAATGCGGTGAGGTGGTAATAATCTTGGTAACACCGGCGTCATTGAAAGCCTTAGTGTTACTTTCGACCAGGCTCTGGAACAGGCCCTCATTGCCGGCTTTGCGGATACTCTCCCCACAGCAGGACTGCTCGTTGCCCAGTATGCCGAAATCCACGCCGGCTTTTTGTAGAATGTTAGCGGTAGCTTTAGCTACCCGCTGGCCACGCGCGTCGTAAGCCTGGTAGCAGCAGGGAAAGTATAATACCTCGGTTCCTTTGGTATGGGTCTTTATACCGAGGCCTTTTGCCCAATCCGTTCGTTTCTCGCGTGCTTCGCCCAGCGGATTGCCGACGCCTGAGACGTTTTTGACCGCGACATTGAGAGCGTCAGGCACCTTGCCGGCGCCCACCTCGGACATAACCCGGCGTAAGGCTTGCCAGACATCGATTATTTCTACGCCTCGGGGACAGCGCACCACGCAGGCTTTACAGGTGGCGCATAGCCACAAGTCTTCGTTTTCAAAATCCACCAGGCCCAGCTGTGTCTGGTGCATGATGCGGCGAATCAGGAAATTCCTGACCCGGTTCCACGGGCAGGCGGTGTTGCACATGCCGCACTGGTAGCACATCTTGAAGATGTCCGTGCCGTTTTCTTTGACGATATCAATAACTTCTTTTTCGGGGGTTAATGTTTGCATTTCTTTCCGTCCTCCCTATCAGGACTCGCTAATACTATTCCCATGTCTGATGTCTTAAAGGTGGGTTAGCCTGCTGGTAGCGGGCTTAAAGAGGTGAAAAACCAATCCTTTTGTTCAGCTTCCCTACCATATTAATACTAACACAAATCGACCTTTTGAAGCAAATAAAAGTGCCTATCTTGAAACTCTCTTTGCCGGTCTCAGCTCCTCGCCGATACTGTGAGCCTGGGCAATGGCCTTGCCGAGGCCGTGATATTGGCGGGTGGGAGCACCGATGCTGTAAATCAGGGGATTAATCTTGCTGACGTCAGGTTTCCCGCCGCTGAGGCACTCTTCCGAGACGTGGGTCTCCGTAATTAAACCGATAAAGAGCACATGACTGACTAAATCCAGGGTGTGCGTAACCTTGCATTCCAGATTGACGGGACATTGCTCGATGAGCGGTGCATTCTTTAGTTTGCCATAAAAGATCTTAAAGCGGCAGACTTCCACCTTGTTAGCTTCAGGCCCGGAGGCGATACCGCAGTAATCGGTTTCTTTGACCAGGTCTACGGACGGTACATTAGCTGAGAATGTCATGTTTTTCCTGATGCCGATGATAGTGTGGCGATTGTAGCGTATGGCTACGGAAATCATGGGTGGTTCGCTGTTGACGATTCCTGCCCAGGCGACTGCCATGAAATGCGGTTTATCATCGATGTTAGCCCCCACCAGCAAGGCTGGCATAGGGTAAATCCAGGTCTGCGGACCCAGCGCAATTTTTCCCATAGAAATTCCTTTAATGAAGGTGTCTATTCCGAGGCTTTCTTCGTCTTTCGTAGTTCTTTAGCCGGACTTCCGCCCCTGGCGATAACCTCACCAAAAGCCTGATACTGGCTGCCTGCGCCTCTGACGAAAATGAAGGGTTTTATTTTGTTAACATCCGGCTTGCCGTTGGTGAGGCAGTCCTCCGAGACATGCGTTTCCTCAATTAAGCCTACAATTAGGGTATGAGTGCCCAGAGCTACCATGTGTACCACTTTACATTCCAGATTGACAGGACACTGCTCGATGAGCGGAGCGTTTTTAAGTTTGCCGTAAAAGACCTTGAAGTTGACGACTTCGAGCTTATCGGCTTTGGCGCCGGAGGTGCTGCCGCAGTATTCCACTTCCCTTATCAAATCGGTAGAAGGCACGTTGACGGAAAAGGTCATGTTCTGCCTGATGCCTTTGCTGGTGTAGCGCACCGGCCGTATCGATACCGAAATCATCGGCGGCTCGCTATTGGCAATCCCGCACCAGGCACAGACCATGAAGTTGGGCTTATCATCGATATTGGCTCCAACCAGCATTGCGGGCATGGGATAAATCAGCGTCTGGGGGCCCATCAGGACTTTACTCATTAAGTTTTCTCCTTTAGCCAAGAAATCGCAGATGCGTGTCCAGTATGGTATTTAGAGTAGCTTTTCTGTTTTAAGATGTCAATGTCGGGTAGTTTTGCCGGGGGCAAAGGGTAGGCTTGACCTGGATAGGGGAAAGGATTAAACTTATAGCAGGTGATGAAAAATGCCGATATATGAGTATCTTTGCCCCCGTTGTGAATCTAAATTCGAGCTATTACGCCGATTAAGCCAGGCTAATGAGACGGCTTCCTGCCCCTGCTGCCACGAGGAGGCGAAACGGGTATTGTCTACTTTCGCCAGTTTCTCCACGGATGAAAGCGGGGTTTCTGCTCCCGTAGGTGGAAGCCCTTGCGGTGGCTGCGGCGCTTCCAGCTGTGATACCTGTGGTATCTAACGGCTAGTTTCACAAAGCTATGTCAACAGGTGCTGTTCCCTCACGCACCGGAATTGCCAATCTTCCGCTCCATTACGGTAAAGCGCCGCGCTGGCTTTTCGAGCGGATGGTCAAGCTGGCCCGCGAGATTACCATCGTTATTGTCGCCGACTTTGGCCCCGAGGAGATGCTCCGGCGTTTATCCCACCCTTACTGGTTCCAGGCCTTCGGC
>JACQOM010000081.1 GCA_016202525.1 Chloroflexota bacterium
GAGCTGGTATTGACCCCCGGAGCGGAAGGAATGCCCGGAGCAATAAAGAGGGCGGAGCAGTTGCTGGCCGCAAATCCTAACTATTTTATGCCGCAACAGTTTAAAAACCCGGCAAATCCGGAGATTCACGCGCTGACTACTGCCGAGGAAATCTGGAGAGATACCGATGGCAAAGTCGATATTCTGATATCCGGAGTCGGTACCGGCGGGACAGTTACCGGAGTGAGCGGGGTTATCAAAAAGAGAAAACCCGGATTTAAAGCGATTGCCGTCGAGCCGGTTGATTCTCCAGTGCTTTCCGGAGGCAAACCGGGACCGCATAAGATTCAGGGCATCGGAGCCGGTTTTGTTCCGGCTGTCTTACGCCCCGATTTGCTTGATGAAATTATTCAGGTTTCCAATGAAAATGCCGGCATCATGGCCAGAAGGTTAGCCAAAGAAGAAGGGATACTGGCGGGCATCTCATCAGGCGCCGCCACCTGGGTAGCAGTAGAGGTTGCCAGAAGGCCGGAGAATAAAGGTAAGCTTATTGTCGTGGTCTTACCGGATACCGGTGAGCGCTATCTAAGTACCTGGCTTTTCCAGGAGTCTTTACAGAAGTGAACAAAGGATTTCATCGTTACCGGGAGGAGACATGGACGCCAAGTTAAAGCGAGAAGCTCGCCATCTGAAGCTGGATTTTGACGCACTCAAAAGCGGCGGGTTTATCAAGCAAACACAGGAGAATCTTTTTACGGTACGCTTACGCTGTCCCGGAGGTAAAGTGACGTCACAACAGATGCACAAAGCGGCCGACCTGGCGGAAAAGTACGGGCGGGGTGAGATTCACAACTCCTTCCGTCAATCGATTGAAATCCCTTATGTTCACTACCAGCACTTCGACACTATTGCTGAGGAACTCAAAGAGATTAATTGGTCAGTGGCTTCATGCGGCCCCCGCATTCGGGTGCCCACCGCCTGTGCCGGCTGTACCTGGAATCCTAATGGACTGATGGATACTCAATCCATGTGCCGGGAAGTGGACAATCGCTATTTCGGCACGGCTACCCGCCATCATAAGTTCAAGATTTCTCTTTCCGGGTGTCCTATCGACTGTGCCCGGACCAGGGAGATGGACCTGGGCTTCCAGGGGATAGTCGAGCCGGAGCTGGATGACGAAGTATGCAATAGCTGCGGGCTCTGTGTTACTGCCTGTGAAGAGAAGGCGCTTACCCTCGTTAACGGACTTCCGGTAAGAGACCTCAGCAAGTGCAATTACTGCGGGGACTGCATTAAAGTGTGTCCCGTAAGCGCCATGTTCGCCAAACGGAAGGGATGGCTTATCCGGGTGGGCGGCAAACACGGCAAACACCCTTTCTTTGCTTATGAAATCGCTCAGTTTGCCAGTGATGAACAGTGTTACCCGCTTATCGAGAAGACCATGGACTGGTACCAGGCCAATAGTCAAGGGCGGGAAAGGGTTGGAGCCACTATAGGCCGTCTCGGTCTGAACAAATACATCGATGAGGTGGTTAAACCTCTGGGTCTGGAGGCTATCGAAAAACCTGAAGAAAGACGGAAATTCTGGACTGGTGGCAATTTCTATTCCTGATAATCGTGCCTCTGGTGAAAGCACCACAAAATTTAAAATGAGAGGGAGTATGGTATCCATACTCAGGTACTAAAATGACAAAACAAAAGTTAGACCATAAATTAAGGGTCTATTCTGATATAACCCAGCTAATCGCCAGTCCGGAAAATCCGACGCCGTTAGTCAGGGTGAATCGAATCAACCCGAGTAAAGATTTTCAAATCTACCTCAAGCTGGAGAGGTATAATCCTTTCGGCTCGGTCAAGGACAGAATTGCTCATGAAATGCTCAAGGGGATGGACATAGGCGACCGGACACTGGTGGAGCCATCTTCGGGCAATACCGGCATCGCCTTAACCTGTATCGCCAATGCCCTGGGAATACCAGTAGAGATTGCCGTTCCGGAGAGAATCCCTGAAGAAAAGAAGGTAATGTTAAGATTCCTGGGAGCGAAACTGACTGAAGCCGATGATGCTCTGTGCCCTCTGTTCCCTACCGAGGGAGCACGGGGGATAGTCAATGCCCTGATTAAAAGCCCTGCCACTAAAAATAGCTATATCAGTCCTAATCAGTATGAGAACGAGCTGAATGTTCAGGCCCATTACCGCGGCACCGGGCCGGAGATATGGCAGCAGACGCAGGGCAAAGTCACCTGCTTCTTTGCCGGATTCGGCACCTGCGGCACCATCACCGGCGTCGGCAAATACCTTAAAGAACAAAACCCGGCGATTAAAATCATCGGGGTCGAGCCAAGTTCTTCGAACCATAAACTGCCCGGCATGAAGAGAATCACCGGTCTGGCAGAGGAGTTTATTCCCAAAATTCTGGACTACTCACTGATAGACGAGACCATCGGAGTGGCTGACGAAGATGCCTACAGGACGGCCATCGCTCTGGCTCGAAAAGACGGCATTCCTGTCGGTCCGACTACAGGGGCAATACTTTATGCCGCTTTACGCTATACTGAATCGAAAAAAGGCCTGGCCGTGGTTATCTCACCTGATGACGCCTTTAAATATGCCAGCTTCTATAAGGATGCTTTGGAATTAGAATCAAGAAAAATTGGGGGGAATGCCAGTGATTACAGAATATGATTTGAGTGGTTTTATTTGCCCTATATCAAAGGTAAGAGCTACCCAGGTAATCAATAATCTGGATGAGGGAGAAACTGTCAAGATTATACTGGGCGACAGAGACTCTCTGAAGAATGTGGTGATAGAGCTCAAGGCCAGAGGACTGAAACCTGATTTCCAGCAGGAAGACGAAAACAAGTTTGCGCTGACAGTTTCTAAATGATATACGGTAAGGAACAGCCAAACTGATTTCAGAATTAGAGAGGATTATATGCTATAATGAGGTCAGACAATTAAAAACTGGCCGCACAAAGAACTATGTTCAATACCTTAAGAGAAGATATTCAGACAGTATTTGCTAAAGACCCGGCGGCACGGAGTACTCTCGAGGTAGTTCTCTGCTATCCTGGGTTACATGCATTATGGTACCACCGCCTGGCTCGTTTTTTCTGGCAGCATAACCTCAAACTGCTGGGACGTCTCATCTCCCATATAAACCGATTTTTTACCAATATCGAAATTCACCCCGGTGCTAAAATCGGTCGGCGTTTTTTTATCGACCACGGCGCTGGGGTAGTTATCGGCGAGACCGCCGAGATAGGCAATGATGTGCTCATGTATCAGGGCGTTGTTCTCGGTGGCACTACTTTAAAAAAGGGCAAGCGTCATGCTACAATCGGTAATAATGTGGAAATGGGCTCCGGAGCCATCGCTCTGGGTCCGATTATCATCGGGGATGGAGCCAGGATTGGTTCCGGCTCGGTGGTAGTTAAATCGGTACCGCCCGGAGCTACCGTGGTGGGTATTCCGGGAAGAACGGTTGAGGACAGTCATGAGCCTCTCCGAGCCTTAGAACATGGGAAATTGCCTGACCCGGTAGCCGAAGCAATACGGCTGGTCTTAAAAGAGCAGGATAAACTGGAAGAACGCCTGAGGAAGCTCGAAGACCTGAGCGGATTGAAGGCTCCGGAGGATGAGTTTGAAGAGATGAAGAAAGAGATAGTAACCGAATTCGCCCGGGGAGAAGGAATATGAAGTTTGAAACGTTAGCCATCCACACCGGACAGAGACCGGACAAAACCTACGGTGCTGTCTCGGTACCTATCTACCAGACATCGACCTTTTCCTTTGAAGATATCGGCAAGACGAGGGGATATGATTATTCCCGCACCGCTAACCCGACGCGAAAAGTGCTGGAGGAGACTATCGCCAGTCTTGAAGGCGGGAAAGCTGGTTTTGCTTTTGCTACTGGCATGGCCGCTGAAACTACTGCTATTCACCTGCTTAAAGCGGGCGACCATATAATTTGCGGGGACGATTGCTATGGTGGAACCTACAGGCTATTTCAGGATTTGATGCCCAATTTCGGGTTGGAGTTTACCTTCGTAAGAATGGATAGCCGTCAGAAGATTGAAAAGGCGATAAAACCTAATACGAAGATGCTATGGCTGGAGACCCCTTCTAATCCGCTGCTCAATCTCGTCGACCTTGAGATGGCAGCCGATATTGCCAAAAAGCATAATTTGATGACTGTAATCGATAATACCTTTGCCAGTCCTTATTTCTTGCGCCCCATAGAGTATGGCATCGACCTGGTTGTTCACTCGACGACCAAGTATCTCAACGGGCATTGTGATGTCGTCGGTGGTGCTATCGTCACTACGACCGATGAACTGACGGAAAGGGTGCAATTTTTGCTTAACGCTATGGGCACTTGTGCCTCCCCCTTTGACTGCTGGCTGGTGCTGCGCGGCATCGAGACCCTTCCGGTAAGGATGAGACAGCATGCGGAAAATGCCCTGGCCATAGCTAATTTTCTCCAGGGGCATCCGGCAGTAAGAAAGGTATTTTATCCCGGACTCAAGTCTCATCCCGGCCATGAGCTGGCCAAGAGGCAGATGAAAGGGTTCGGTGGCATGTTATCCTTTGAATTGAAAGGCGGCATGGAAGCGGTCAAGGCCTGCCTGAGAAGAATCAAGATTATCGCCATGGCTGAGTCATTAGGGGGAATCGCTTCTCTGGCAGAGCACCCGGCGACGATGAGCCATGCCTCCATGCCCAAAGAGCATCGGGCGAAAGTGGGTATCAGTGACGACCTCATCAGGTTGTCGGTAGGTCTGGAGAATAAAGATGATTTAATCGATGATTTACGCC
>JACQOM010000072.1 GCA_016202525.1 Chloroflexota bacterium
AGGCTAAGGAGGCCGCTCAGGCAGCCATGAAGGCAGCCGGAGCGGAAGCCGCCCGCCAGGCCGAAGAAGCCAAGAAGGCCGCCGAAGCCGCCGGACTCAGAGCCGAAAAGGCGGCTCAAGCCGCCAGAGAAGCCGCCGAAGCTGCGGCCAGAGAGGCTAAGGAGGCCGCTCAGGCAGCCATGAAGGCAGCCGGAGCGGAAGCCGCCCGCCAGGCCGAAGAAGCCAAGAAGGCCGCCGAAGCCGCCGCCCGGCGGGCTGAAGCGGTAGCCGCAGCCGCTAGGGCCGCGGCCGAGGAAGCCAAGAGAGTGACCGCAGAGGCTGCGGCCCATGCTGAGGAAGTAGCCAGGACCGCCAGAGAGATTGCGTCGGCAGCGGCAAAGGTAGCCGAAGAGGCTGGCGCCAAGGCGGCAGCAGCTCTCCCCGCGGCACTACTGAAAAAGCTGCTCTCTTCATGGGAGTTCCTCGTCTTTGCCATAGTGCTGATTCTGTCGACCGTGATTGCCTCGGTAGCTTTCAGCACCTTCATATCTGTCTATGGTTTGGCAAGGTGAGATTGTAAACCGGGCCAAAACGGCACTTAGTTAGCCGAAAGACCCGGCCAGAATATAAGATCTGGATGGTACAGAGTATATAACAGAGATACTAAACACAAGATAGAAGCCTTGTTCTGCAGAGAATAGCTCTATCAACTGATATAGAAAGAAACATTCAGGTTCCAGCGCCGTTATTATTATTGGTATTGTCGGAACTTGAATAGACGAAGGAGTTAACGGAGGACAGATGTTTAAAAGAGACGACCCGAAGAAGACAACGGGAAAGCCGAACCCGGGAGAGAGCAAAATGACCGGCGACATCAAAGAAAAGAAAATAATGACTCAGCCGCTTCCACAAATCCTGGATGAGCTTGATGACAGCATCCTGGCAGCCGATGCAGCTGCCAAAGATGCCAGGAAGGCGGCTGAAGAGGCTCGCCAGGCCGGTGAAAAGGCTGCCGGCGAAGCCGCCAGGGTTGCTGCTGAAGCAATATCCAGAGTCCAGAAGACAGCAACCGAAGCATTAGAACTGGCCAAACTATTAAACTCGACGCTTATTGAGACCAGCGCTAGCGTGCAGAAAAAACTTACCAGCAAATAGCAAAGTACAATAAAGATTAATCAGGTCGGTTGATCGGTGGTTCTTCGAAAAGGAACCGCCCGACCGGCATAGAAGGAGATAGATAAATGACGACTAAAACAGCAGAGGCAGAATCAAGACAACCCAAAATAATGACCAAACCCCTACCGGAAATACTGGATGACCTTGAAAACTATATCAAGCGGGTAGAGGACGCGGTAAGGCAGGCACAGGCTGCCGCCAGGGAATCGAGAGAAGCTGCCGCCCAGGCAAAGATCAGCGGCGAGAAAGCCGCCGAAGCGGCCAAGAAAGCCGCTGACGCCGCCGTAGCCAAAGTCAGAGAAGAAGCGACCAAAGCAATCAATGAGGTTGCCGCGAGAGTTTCGGCTCTTGACGCGGAGTTGAACACGCTTCAGAATAAAATCAGACAGGAAGCTCTGGCCGTGGACCAGGCATTACTGGCCGCCAAAGAAAAGCATATTCAGAAATCACCGTTTGTCGAGGACTAGTCCGGCAAACCTGGGAAAGAATAGCCGTATCGGTGGCTCATTCAGCTTCATTATTAATAGCTGGTCAGATGCCAAAGGTGGTTCTGTTGTCCACGCTGTCTTGAAACCCAGCCATAATAATGATAGCGTCACCTCACGGTTTCTGTGAGCTTAAGTACATACAGATTGCGCCACAGGCGGCCACGTTCAGCGATTCTGCTTTTGCATTGACAGTAGGAATTCGCAACCGGTAATCGGCTGTATCCAATATAGCTTTAGAAAGCCCGGCGGCTTCGTTGCCCAAAGCCAGCAACAATCTATTCTGGCGACAAAGAATCGAAGGCTCAGGCACGCCATTAAGCTCAGCCGCTACCATGGAATAGCCATTCTTTTTTAGTGCCCTGGCCATCTCCAGATAGCCTGAGCTTCTTCTCAGCCATACCGACAATACGGAACCTGCTGTTGCCTGAACACACTTTGGCGATAGCGGGTCAGCGCACTTTTCCGTCATAATGACTCCTGAAAAATCGAAGGCGGCGGCAGTACGGATAAGAGTACCCACATTACCCGGGTCCTGGATATCTTCCAGCAGCAGGATTTTACTGCCTGCATTCTCCGGCAAATAGTCGGAGTACACATCCACTGGCAAACGGACAACGGCCATAATCCCCTGAGGTGTCCGAGTGCTGGAGATGGAGCGGACCTGACTTTCCGTAACCAGTCGTACTACGTACTTGTGGTAAATAGATGACGGTTTTTCTACGGACAGAAGTTCGATTATTTCATCCGGGTGATTATCAATTATCTGCCGGATAGCCCGGCCCCCTTCGACCAGAAATGCCCCGGCGTCGAGCCGCCCTTTTTTCGTCGCCAGCTTTTTGTACCACGACAATGGTTTCAAAGGAGCAGTCATTTCCACCTCTTAACTCTGAAC
>JACQOM010000073.1 GCA_016202525.1 Chloroflexota bacterium
ATATACAGGAGGTAACCTGTGGTAGAATTGTTGGAAATTGGGGAAAACGCTCCGGATTTCGTCCTTAAGGACCAGGATGGCAAAGAATTCAGGCTGTCAAGTTCGAAGGGGAAACGGGTGGTACTGTCTTTTCATCCCTTGGCGTGGACAGGCGTGTGCGCCAAGCAGATGCAATCTCTGGAAGAGAACGTAGCCGTGTTCGAATCTCTAAATACGGTGCCGGTGGGGATAAGTATCGACTCTGTGCCCACCAAGAAAGCCTGGGCAGCGCAATTAGGGATAAAGAAGGTCAGGCTGCTGGCCGACTTCTGGCCACATGGCGCCGTCGCCAAGCTATATGGCTTATTCAGGGAGAAAGATGGGTTTTCAGAGAGGGCAAACATAATAGTAGATGAAAAAGGTAAAATCATCTTTTCAAAGGTTTACCCTCTGGGGGAACTGCCGGACATTCAGGAAATTATCGGGGTAATCAGAGCGCTCAAGTAACCTGGATATGAGTAACTGTGCTGTACAGTTAGAATCGAATGTTTCTTCTCGGACGGTGGCCCGAGGGATTGTTCGTAAGGCACATCGGGTACAGGACTATTTTACCGACCGGATTTTTAGGGCTTCCTGGTAAATATCGCGGTTCTTAGCAATATATTCTTCAGGTAGCTTCAAGCCGTGCTTATAGGGCTTGTTATCCCTATCGACGGTAACGAAAGTAGCCATATTTGAGACCAGATGGGCTTCATCCTGTTTTCTGAATACCTGGCTAAGAACGGTCATACTCGTGGAACCAAGATGAGCTATCTTTGATTTAATCTCGATAATGTCCCCGTTGTTAATCGGTTTCTTGAACGTCATCCCATTGATTTTGACACAGACTACATCTTCAGTCTTCCCAGAAAGCCGAGATGCCGTAATAAAGCCGGCTTCCACCAGCCATTTAGCCATCTGCCCGGCGAACAAAGTGCCATGATGATTAAGGTCTTCCGGCCTGACCAGATGCAAAAGCGTTGATTCCAGCATAGCCTCATCCAGCATATCGAACCTCCACCGTGATTATAAGCCCAAATTCGGCTGACTACAATGGGGGGAGGCAACGCTGCGCCGTGAGCAAACGGCTTGAATCGACAGGGACAAGTATTTACTATTGGCTAAAAACTGCAGGCGTTTCATTTAGAGTGGGAGCGCCGGCTTAGGGCCAGGGCATTGCCGCTCATAATCTTATCCTTGGTCTCCTTTGGTATTCTCATCGCTTTGACCGTTTTCAGGCTATGTTCGACCCCGTCCTTAGGACCATAAGGGGCGTCTGTACCGAAGATAAGATGGTCGCCGACCCGCTTACGGGTGAACATCAATGTTTCCGTATCGGTAAGTGCCGTATCATAGTAGCAGCGTGCCAGATAGCTGGTGGGCGGAGCTTTGATGTAGTCGCGAGTGCCGGGACGGTTGCCGTTATAGGGCATGTTAATCCGCCACCAGAGGAAGGGAATCGTCCCGCCGGCATGGCTCAGAATGAAGGTAAGGTCGGGACATTCCTCAAGCAGGCCGGCATAAGCCAGGCGGATAAAGGTGAGGGTGGTGTCATAGGTGAAGCCCAATACTGAACTGGCAGCCGCCGAATCCAGAAACGCCTCTTCGGCAACTCTGGGCGCGAGCGGATGGACATGAATAACCGCCTTCAGTCGACTGGCTTCCTTAAAGAACGGTCGGAATTCCGGAGCTTCGAGGGGTTTCCCATCATAGTTGGTCTGCAGGCAAATACCATGAAGGCCAAGGTCATTAAGTGCTCGTCCCATCTCTTTAATAGCGACATCGCCGTGGGCAAGCGGGACATCGGCGAAGGCCATGAACCGTCCGGGATAGCGCTGGCAGACGGAGGCGAGGTAGTCATTAGCAATTCGGGCAAAGGTGACGCAGTGCGGCGATGAAGCCGGGACCTTGTCCGGCCCCATATAGTGTCTTAACGTTCGGGAAGAAACCCAGAGGGTATCGACGCCGTTCTTTTCGGCCGTTTCCAACTGCTCGTCTTCTGTGGATAGCCGTTCCCTTTTGAAGATATCGGTGATTGGTATGCGACTGCTAATCTCCTTGGCTAGCCTGGGAGAGACCACGTGGTAATGGGCATCTACGACCTTCGTCTTTTTCTCTGGCATAGCAGCCTCCTGCGGTGTATTTGTTTTTTATTTAGAGCGGGAGCGTTGGCTAAGTGCTAGAGCGTTTCCACCCACAATCTTAGCTTTCACCGTATTCGGTACGTCCATAGCTTCAACTTCTTTTAATGTGCGTTCTACAGCATTCTTGGTGCCATAGGGAGCGTCCGTGCCAAACAGAATATGGTCGCCGCCGAAGCGTTTATAGGCAAGCATCAAAGAGTCGGCATCGCTGAGCGCCGTATCATTATAGCAGCGCGCCAGAGAGGCTGTCGCCGGGGCTTTTATCTGGTCGTGGCTTCCCGGACGGTTGCTGATATAGGGCATATTTATCCGCCACCAGATGAAGGGAATCGTCCCGCCGACGTGGCTCAGGACGAAAGCAAGGTCAGGGCATTTCTCCAAGACGCCGGCGTAAGCCAGCCGGACCATGGTGAGGGTCGTCTCATAAGGGAAGCCCAATATCACCTGCATGAAATAGTCTCGCAATGCTTCCTCATCGGCCCTGGGGTCAATCGGATGGAGATGAATAACGGCCTTCAGTCGATTGGCTTCCTCGAAAAACGTCCGGAATTCCGGGGCATCCAGCGATTTTCCCTCATAGTTGGTCTGCAGGCAAATGCCATGAAGACCAAGGTCTTTGAGTGCCCGTCTCATCTCGACAATGGCAGCATCGCCGTGGGCAAGAGGAATGTCGGCGAAGGCCATATACCGGCCGGGGTAGCGCTGGCATACCGAGGCGAGATAATCATTGGCCGCCCGCGCTATGGTGAGACAGTGCGGAGAAGAGGGCGGGATTTGCTTTACCCCGACATAATATGGTGGCGTGCGGAAAGAGAACCAAAGAGCATCGACGCCGCCCTTTTCGGCAATTTCCAGCTGCTCTTCCTCTGTTACCATCTGTTCACGTTTAAGAATGTCGCGAACTGGTGAGGCACTGTCGATTTTCTTAGACAAATTAGGTGAGATTACGTGATAATGGACGTCCACCACCTTAGTCTTCTTGTCTGGCATAATAACCTCCTTCTTAAATTGATATTATCTGAGGATGTCCCCGTCTAAATTCAGGAGGCTGGAAGGTTTGAGTTTTCCAGCCTCCTTTCTTTCTAGCGTATCTTCCTGATACCAGACCTAAAAGCCCATTGATTTCTTCAGCGCCTGGTCAATCCAGGAATAAGTAGTCGCAAAGAGCCAGATACCTCTGCCTCCCGAGTAGTGTTCGCCATGATAATTCTTGACCCATGGCTGCCACATGTTGTAAAGATAGGGTCCCGGGAGAGAGATGTTGTAGGCCTGCTCAAGAACATACTGGAAGAACTCCTTTTGCATTTGCCAGACTTTAGGCTCATTAAACAGGTAATCGGCGGCGATGGCTAAATTTGTCTTATTGAGGTAGGGGTCATTGATATTATTGACATTAGAGGTAGTAACCGGTTGATACTGCTCCAGGTTGAAAGGAACAGTATTTACTGTCTGCCCGACGGCCTCTTTGTGCTGCTTACCTTCGCTTATTGAGGTGAAAACGGCATTCTCCCTGACATCAATTTGCATGTTAACGCCGATTTGCTCCCAGTAGAATTTAATAATCGATAGGTCATCGGTGAAGACAGATGTGGTCAACACGCTGATGTTGAAGCCCTTGGGGTAGCCGGCATCAGCCAGTATTTTTTTGGCCTTTTCCGGTTGATAGGTGAACATATCCCGGACTACATCATTTTGTTTCTCTATCGGGGTAAACATCGGCAGAAATTCCGGCCAGGGCACTAGCGGATAAGCCAGCAGCTCGGCCTTACCCTTATAGTAGTCCTTGATGATGGCATTGAAATCGATAGCCATAACCAGCGCCTGCCGCACCTTGAGGTTAGACCAGGGCAGTTCCG
>JACQOM010000066.1 GCA_016202525.1 Chloroflexota bacterium
GCCCAGGGATACAGGAAAACGACCAGCACATCGAGCACCAGAAAGACGAGGGCATAAAAATAGTAGCGGAAGTTAAACTGGACCCAGGTCTTGCCGATAGTCTCCATGCCACATTCGAAGGTGGAGTTCTTGACGGGGCTGGGCTTACTCGGGACAATGTTAAGAAACCTAAGGGCAATGGGGATAAGTAGAGTGGTAATAGTAAAGAGGATGGCGACAATCAGAAATAACCCGATATAACCGTAGTTTACCAGCAATTATTATCCTCGCTCGCTTGTAAAACTAGCAGTTACGTAGTATAACACACCTTTTTTGAGAAGACAAGAGTTAGTATCCCTGGGTTTGTTGCGAAATGGTTTTATCGGATTGGATTTTTACAGGTCGGCAGGTTGAAGCTGCATCTTTATACGGCCAGGTATAAGTCGGCTAGCCAACAGTCCTTGCCGTAACTGCTTCACTAATAACATGTCCATTTCAGTCTTAAGTTGCAGTCGTTTAGTCGAAAGTCTCTCGATTAACTTTTCTAAAGTCTCCTCATGATAGTGGTTGCAGTCAACTATTGATGGATATGGGAAATCTGGATATTGCTTCGGCATGATTTGAACTAAGGTTTCTGGTGGACAATTCTGTCTTCGCTTCTTGACGGTAGCTATCTGGGAAGATGCCGATACCAATATAATGGTTTGTTCGCTTAATGGGTCGATGTTGACTACAATAAAGTAGTGGGGATAAGGCGATGAAAATGATTCAAGTTGAAAATAGTAGACAGATCCTGGTCTGATAGTGGCTTTAATGGCGACATCAGGTGGGACATCGGGCATATTATCTCCAAAGAGACTCGGTCGCCGCCAATTCAGTTAGTTGTTCTTTTCTTATTGATTTGTCCTCGGCATTAAGTTCGAAACACTTATTCAATTCAGGTGGGGGGTCATTCAAAAAGTCTAATAAATCCATCGGCATCCAAGATTGGACTTTGAGAATATCTTTGAACTTAGACCATTCAGGATAAAAGTGAGTCAGGTCACGCAATTCGAACTGCGTCAAATCACCAAACTTGTCCCAAGCAAATTGCAAGGCTTCCAAGTCTGATTCAGATAGGATACTATCATCAACGTCCTTTATAGACTTCAATCTCAAGTTACCCACCGGTTTGATAAATTCTCGCGAATAACACTTAATTGCATCATCAAGATAATCATTGGATTCGGCAATATCCTTTGTAGCTGATGGTACCGGGCCATGCTGCATTGCTACATAATTATCGTTCGTAACTAAGCGTCCATATTTACGCAGATGATACCGGTCAGCAAGAAATATCAACTTAAGTGCTTTCATCTTGTTAATCTGGCCACCTTGTTGTATTGCGAAATAGTTTAGTGCCTGTGTGCTCTTTTTCGGGTCGAAAATGAAGTAAAGTGTCTCCATATACTCCTAATACTCCTGCAAAATACCGCTAAAACAAAGAACCTCAGACAGTGCTCTGCTTGCTACTATCTGAGGTGTAGACTTTACGTCCAATGACCACCTCCAATGTCAGGTTAACCAATAGTATACTAACAGTAAAATAGCAATATGTCAAGCCCACGATGTCATCGGTTCTGTTTGCATTGGGCGGATTCCACTGTAATTGCGAGAAGCGCAACGACGAGCAATCAAAGATTTATACGGATTGCTTTGCCTTCGGTTCACAAATTACGTTACTAACCCAACCGAACAGAACCGTATTCGTATAATATCTACCCGTCTTTCCTTCTCCTGCTTCCGGACTATCTTCTATCCGATGTTTCAGTTCGGGGAAGGCGGAGCCTGCAGGAATTCGATGATTTTTCTATCGGCATCTTTCATGGCACGGGAGATTCCGCTGATATGCTGCAGGGTAACCAGGGCATCTTTATCGACAATACCGTTGATGTAGGCTAAGCCAGGCTCACGGCAAGCCAGCAGGGCGCTCTCGACAGCGACACCGGTAGCCGCCGCCGCTTTCAGGGCGCAGCCCTCTTTGCCGCCGTCACAGACCATACCGATAATGCTGCCGCCCATGTTGTTGATGGCCTGTCCGATAATACCAATCCGGTTCTCCGCCGATGCCGGCGTAAGAAAGTAAGCAATTCCGGCCGTCGCCCCGATGCCGGCAGTGGTATCACAACCGCATGAGGCGGATAATCTGCCCGAATTCAGACTCATGTAGTTGGCGATTAAGTAGACCAGACCGGTAGCTCTGATTAGCCTTTGCCAGTCGGCGGGGGTTTTGGCCTGCATCAGTTCCAGCGCTGAGGCTGGCTGGCTCTCCTGCTCCGGGTACTTCCCGGTAAACTCCGCCAGGGCGACGATTATTAAGGGCAGGGTTGCCACCAGCCCCTGGTTGCCCGAGCCGGCGCAGGTCATTACTTTCATGTTAAAGCCAGCCATTCTGCCCTCTACTGCAAGGCTGACCTTCTCCCTAGCTAAATTTATATAATCACGGCTCAAAGCACCTTCTCTGACGGAGTTCTTGATAGCCAGACCGAGGCTCTTCCTGCCGAGTTCTGAAAATGTCCTCTCGGCGGTCAGCAGCGCCTGATAGTTGGTCTTCAGGGCTTTCTCGATTCTGGCGGCGGCGCTTTTGCCGTTGACCTCACGGGCTAAATCCTCTTCGATGATGTCGATAAAATCGCTTAACCGCTGCAAGCTGGCTAGTTTATCGATTTCCTCCGGCGTTTCGGGCTTGTCGAATACAGGCTTCCCGTCGACCTCGATATGGGCGATATTGGTATGTTCCTTGCGGATGACAGCTATGGCGGCGCTGTTTCTGGTGCTGACTTCGGCTTCGATTCTGATTTCATCCCATTCATAGTCAGGGATAACCTTAACCCTGCCCGCCTTGAGCAGAGCAGCCGCTTCCCGGACCTTCTCTTCGTTTAGGTCGGCGAATAGCTCCAGCTTTCTGGCCGGGTCGCAGAATGCGCCAACGGCGGCGGCGTTATCGGGTCCTTTGAGTTTGTCTTTATAGGGAATGCCGACCTGCAGGGCGTTCTTGAAGATGCCGCGGCTGGTCCTGACGGTGATTTTTTCAATCTGCCCGCTGATTTTAGCTGGAGGCAGGTCTAACTTTTTCCGGGCATAGTCCGCCGGTAACCGGCCGTTAGTCGCTTGGAAAGCGGCTGCTACCGCCAGACCGATAGCCGTCGGTTCCGTGCAGCCGACAGACTCCTCGATGCTTTCC
>JACQOM010000003.1 GCA_016202525.1 Chloroflexota bacterium
AGGCTGTTGAGAGCGGCCGCCAGCTTGCCGGTGGCAGCATCCAGTTCGCTATAGGTCAGGCTTTTTCCCTGACAGCTAAAGGCGATACTATCCGGATACTTCCGGGCGCTATTGGAGAGAAATTCAAAGACGGGCATCTCGGGATAATCTATATGTCGTGGCACACCCTTCGGCCAGAACTTAAACCACGGTCTATCTTCCGGTACCTGCATTCGGACTCCTTTCCGCCTATTCAATCAGAAAATCAGCCACAAGTAGCTTTCTTCTTGCCAGTCAGCGCAGCACGAATCATGGCGGAGGCGCAGCCGACACCACTATCCACGGTAATAGCATTTGTCGGGCAATTGAGCTGGCAAGCCCCGCATTCGATACAAGCCTCATAATTGACAATCCGGGCTTTGCCGCCATCGGCCGCGAAAACTTGATGGGGACATACCGTCCAGCACATTTCACAGCCGATACAGAGTTCCGCATTGTAACGGAGCGTATTTACCGCATATGAACTTATCATTTTCCCCTCCTGTGATTCAGATAAAATGTAGCACAACACTCAAGACAATACCAACGATAAATACCCCGGCCATGATACGCATATACCGGAACATCTCACGCTGTACTCCACTTTTTGAGGTAAAAGTTGTCGAGCCGGTGAAATTCAGCGCCACGAAAGCAGTCACCGGTGACCAGACTAATATATAGCTCAGTCCATTGCCAACCTGCCACCATAATGCTGCGTCCGTTTCTCTGAGAGCTGTTCTAACTAGAAAAAGTATCAGCGCCACCACGCCACCGAGAATAAAACCTTTGGCGCTAAAATCACGTGTGGGCAGCCAGGGCAGCAAAATCGGAAAAAGGACAACGCCCGCCAGAATTGCCGAAACCACCCCCAACGATGCCCAGAGTCCACCAGCCAGAAAATAGAGCACCACAGCCAGTCCTAACATCGGCAGCAGGACACCCATCAGTTCCACCGGAATCAGGATTATACGGTCGGCTAAATCAAACCTTACCCGGCGCATCTCTGGCGTCGCCTGACCCGTCTTTAGATATTCCGGCAGGTCAGCGGCCCGCACGGGGCCATACTCAACCTTGAACCCGGAACGTTTTCTTACTTCGTGTGCCGCCACGCCTGCGGCACCGAGCTGCGGCAATAGCAATTTCCGGTGGCGCACTACCCCATCCAGATGGGTCACTCCAATGCGGTTCACCAGTTCACCTGTACCGAAGGTGCCCTTACCGGCAGCGCACCATACATTGATACCATTGGTGTCTAAGACCAGAATGTAACCATCAATCCCCTGAAGTGCTGACCTCACCGCATCAAAACTCAGGGTATAATTAGCTGTCACGAAAACAGGTGAATCGGCCGTAGGGTTACCTAACGAGTAAAGCCCAGGCTCGGTACGGTGTCCCGAACGGTTAATACGCCACCGCGCCAGGAAATGGTCCCAGCGATTTCTGAATGTTATCACTGAGGTCGCCGGCTTCACCGCTATTTGTGCCACGTTCTTACCTACTCGATATCTACCACGGATATTTTAGCACAGCTACTGGCTGAATTGAACATTTCTACTCAGGCAATGGTCGGGTAATCGCCAGCCTCCACTTCAGCACGATAAAGATACCACCCAGAATGAGCAGACCGCCGATTATCTCGTTAACCGTTGGCATCTCTTTCAGTATCAGGCTTCCCAGTAGTGTCGCCCCGATGGGTTCGCCGAGAATCGCCACCGAAACGAAGGTCACCGGCATCAATCGCACCGCCAGATTCAGACAGGAATGACCGATGAGCTGTGGCACCAGCGCCAGCAGCAACAACATCAGATAAGTCCCGGACGAGTAGCCGAAAAAGCGGTAGCCGAGAAGCGCGGTAACCGCCAGTAATATCATCGCCGCGCCGGCATTTATAATGGTGAGATAATTGAGAATGCCGATACGCTCTCTGAGCTGGCCACCGATAATGAGATAAGCGCCCATCGAAAAAGCGGCGGCTAAAGCCAGCAGGTCACCCAGAATCGCCCGCTGGCTAAAAGCAAAGCCGCCGTAGTTGATGATGACAACCCCCAGTAGAGCAATAACAATACCGCCCATGGTTAGTTTATTTAACTTCTCACCCCACAGAAAGTAAGAGAGCACGGCAACAAAAGCCGGATGAGAAGTGACAAGAATGACGGAACTGGCGATGGAGGTATAACTGAGTGATGTAATCCACAGCCCGAAATGGAGGGCGATAAATACACTGGAGAGCAACACCAGCCGCCAGTCCCGTCCGGACAGTCTGTCAACATTTCTCAGCGATTTTACCGAAGCAATGGGGATTAAGATGACCGAGGCTATCGTCATCCGGTAGGCAGCAATAACCAGCGGGGGCGCATCTGCCAGACGGATGAAAGTGGCGGCAAAAGAGACCGACAGCACACCAGCAAATAGAATCAAGTAAGGCTTCATAACTTTGCTGTAACCAACGCTAGAATACGCTAAACCAGCCGAGTTTACAATAATTAGAGCATAGTTCTATCGGCCAGATTGACTGGCAAACCCGCTTAGATGTAATTGACAATGGAGGTATAAGGGGTATAATTAGTCTATGAACCAGAAGGAAATTCTACGGGAAAACCTGCTGGCGCTCTTAACCGGTGAACATGCCCGGATGTCCTTTGACGACGCAGTGCGGGAATTCCCTATAGATAGAATCAACGAGAATTTCCCTAACGCCGACTACACTCCCTGGGATTTACTGGAACATATCAGGTTAACTCAACTAGACATCCTGGATTTCATTATAAATCCCGATTATAAATACAGGAAGTGGCCACAAGACTACTGGCCCCAAAAAGGGAAAAAAGCCTCACGGGCCGACTGGGAAAAATCGATAAGCAGTTTTAAGAAGGATTTCAAGGAATTAGAGAGTATCGCTAAGAACCCGGAGACCGATTTGTATCAGGACATTCCCTGGGGAGAAGGGGAAACCATCCTCCGGGAATTCGTCACAGTCTCTAACCACAACGCCTTCCATCTCGGAGAATTCGCCATAATGAGACAGGCCATGGGAACCTGGGGCAAAAGCCACAAAAAGTGAAAAGACTCAAAAATATACTACGAAATGTCACGCATAGAAATTAACCTGCCCGCGCAATTCAGTTTCTCGACAGATATCCCCATCCGCATCAGCGATATCAACCGCGGTCGTCATCTCGGCCACACTGCCGTACTGGTCATTATAGAAGAAGCGCGCGTCCGTTTCCTGAACAGCCTGGGTTATGCTGAGCGAGACGCCAACGAAGTGGGACATATCATCGCCGACGCCGGCATAGTTTATAAAAGACAGGGATATTACGGTCAGACGCTGAAAGTAGAAATCGCCGTTACCGATTTCACTGCCAGGGGTTGCGACCTGGTATACAAAATCTCTGATACCAACACCGGAGCGGAAATCGCCAGGGCAAAGACATGCCTGCTCTTCTACGATTACAAGAACCAGAAAACGGTGCCCGTCCCGGCAGATTTCAAAGAAAAGCTCTCAAACTAGAACAATCATTTTGGGCGATAAATTACATAGCATATCAATCTCTTGCCATGAAACAATCCTGTAAAAGCGGGGCCTACCAGCAGCGTCAATTGGCCGGTGTAGTCACGGAAGCCGTGCTGGATGCTGAGGAGCTGCCTGACAAATTGGTAGCATAGACACGGTAATAATAAGTAGTGCTTCCGCTTACCGTGGTATCAGAATAGCTGGTGACCACACCCAGGTTGAAGGTAACCCGGTTGTTGCTAAAACTGCTGTCTGTAGCGCGCTGCAGGCGCATGCCTGTAATAGTACCGGTAATAGCATTGTTAGTCCAGGTAAGATTGACCTGAGAGGCACTAACCGCCGTTGCTGTAAGTCCGGTAGGCCGGGCTGGTATCAGGTTATACACGTAGTTTGCCAAATTTGTCAGACCTGTATTGCTTATCTGGGTAGTTGTGAAAGCCGGCATGGAACCAGTGCCGTTCCTGACAACCGAGGTGGTAGTGCTAACACTGGTACCGGCTATCCTACCTCCCGACCCTCCCTCACCACTAGTGCCATGGCAGACCGCGCAGTATTCGGCGTAAACTCCCCAGCCATCGCTAGGAGGCGGGCCCATGGCGGCGATGTAGTTCGCCAGGGTCGTTAGATTGGCGGCACTTATATCGGTGGTGCTGTAGGCAGGCATTATAGTTCCCAGTCCACTCCTGGTTATCGAGCTAAGCGTGCTTGCCGGTACGCCGGCCACATAGGGGGCTAGCGCTGTGCCCTGGCCGGTAGCGCCATGGCAAACCGCGCAGTCTAATGAGTACATCGCCGCACCCGTTGTCGGCACCGGGCCAAGACCGGTCACATATGTTGACAAATTGGTAAGGTCGGTATTGCTTATCTGCGAGGTAGTGAAGGGTGGCATAGTAGTACCGCCTCCTCTTACTACGAAACGAGTTGTAGGCGCTGCCGCGCCGGCTACTGCAGGTGCCGATGAGCCTTGTCCGTTAGTACCATGGCAGACCGCACAGTTAGCAGAATAGAATTGGGCAGGTACAGGAGCTGGGGTAGTTACGGTGGCGATATTGGAAGCTCCCGAGTTACCGGCCGAGTTAAAGGCATAGAGACGGTAGTAATAAGTAGTGCTGGCGCTAACCGTGTTATCGGAGTAGTTTATGGCATTGGCGGCAGTATTAACGGTAATCAGGTTTGTCGTAAAGGTATTATTGGTGGCGCGGTCGATGCGGTATCCGGTCTCGTTAGTAGCGTTATCTACCCAGTTTAAATTCACCTGCCCGGCACTGATGGCAATGGCAGCCAGACCGGTGGGCGCTGCCGGAGCAGCCACTGTCGGAGCCGGCGTCGTCACTGAAGTTAAATCATAATTTACGCAGTCGCCAGCCGAGTTAGTGGCGTGAACTCTGTAGTAATAGGTGGTGCTACCACTTACCGTGGTGTCACTGTAGCTGATAACGTTAGCCGCTGTGTTAGCCGTAACCAGATTGACACTGAAACTGCTATTGGTTGCTCGCTCAATGCGAAATCCTGTTTCATCATTGGCATTATCTACCCAGTTTAAATTCACCTGCCCGGCGCTCGGGGCAGTAGCCGCTAAGTTTGTTGGAGCAGTTGGCGGGCTGCCCTTCAACCACTGGGCTAAAACCGCTATCTGGGCAGAAGTAAGACTCGATGAGTAAGCCGGCATTCCCGCAGTACCGTTGGTTATAGTAGAAGTTACCTGCGCCAGAGTTACGGCTGAGAGGGCAGAGCTGGTCAATGCCGAAGCGCTACCCCCCTGACGGTTAGCGCCATGGCAGACAGCACAGTTAGCTGAATACAAAGCTGCAGGGTCGATAGGTGCTACCGGCGTAGTTACGGTAGCAATGTTGGAAGCTCCCGAGTTACCGGCGGAATTAAAGGCATAGAGGCGGTAGTAATAGGTAGTCGAGCCAGCGGTGGTGGTATCGTTATAGCTTGTGACGTTGGCGGTCACAGTGGTTGTGATTAGGTTAGTCAAGAAGTTACTGGTGGTAGCGCGGTCGATACGGTAACCGGTCTCATTAGTAGCGTTATCCAGCCAGGTTAAATTTACCTGTCCGGCACTGATAGCGGTGGCGGCCAGACTGGTGGGCGCTGCCGGGGCAGTCACGGTCGGGGCCGGCGTCGTTGCCGACGCTGTATTAGAAGCTGCCGAATCGCCGGAGGCGTTATAAGCGAAGACGCGGTAGTAATAGGTAGTCGAGCCGACAGCAGTGGTGTCGCTATAGGTTACAGCGTTGGCGGCTACGGTCGCGGTAGACAGGTTAGTCAGAAAGTCATTGGTAGTAGCCCTTTCGATACGAAAGCCGGCTTCATCAGTTGAGTTATCAAGCCAGAAAAGGTTAACCTGACCGGCATTAATTGCCGAAGCCGATAGGCTGGTCGGAGCTGCCGGAGGCGGACCCTTCAACCACTGGGCTAAAGCCGATATCTGGGCAGAAGTAAGACTCGATGAGTAAGCCGGCATAGTGCCGATGCCGTTAGTGATAGTAGAGGTAACCTGAGCCAGAGTTACGCCGGAAAGAGCGGATGTAGTTAATGCTGAAGCGCTACCCCCCTGACGGTTAGCGCCATGGCAGATGGCGCAGTTGCTGGTATAGAGAGATGATGCATCGATGACCACTACCGGTGTCGTTACCGAAGCCGTATTTGATGCCGCGGAGTTACCCGCCGAGTTAAAGGCATATACCCGATAGTAATAGGTAATGTTGCCGCTCACCGTAGTATCGGAGTAACTGACGGCATCGATTACAGTATTAACGGTCACCAGGTTAGTGGTGAAGTTGCTGGTAGTAGCCCGGTCAATACGGTAACCAGTCTCGTTAGTAGCATTATCCAGCCATGCCAAATTCACCCAGGCGCTAATTGTGCTGGCGGTTAGACTGGTGGGCGCTGCCGGAGCAGGCACTGTTGAAGCCGGTGTCATTACCGAAGCGGTGTTAGAGGCTACTGAGATACCGACAGAGTTGGTAGCATAGACCCGGTAGTAATAGGTAGTACTGCCGCTAACGGTAGTATCTGAGTAGCTAACCGCATTAGCCGCCGTGTTAACGGTCAGTAAGTTAGTCAAGAAGTCGGAGGTGGTAGCGCGGTCGATACGGTATCCGGTCTCATCGGTAGCATTATCAAGCCAGGTTAAATTAACCTGCCCGGCACTTACCGCCACGGCGGCCAATGCGCTTGGTGAAGCAGAAATTGTTGCTGGTGGCGCCGGCTGATGGCACAGGAGACACATAGAATTAGGACGTCCGACATGATCGCTTGGGAATAGCATAGCACCCGCAATATTGTGACATGAGGTACAGTTATCAAGCCCGGTAATCGAATGTTTTATACTTACAGCCTGGGGAGGTCCAGGAGTCGGTGTAGATGGCGGGGCAGAAACACCGCCGCCACCACCAGCAGCACCCCCTGCCGAACTTACTTGATGGCACTTGGTACATATTTGGACATTGGTCCAGGGATGGCCCTCGCTTGTTCCTCTATGGCAGCTAGTACAATCGGCTAATCCCGCTATTGCATGTTTTATTTTTGGACCCATTACATATCTAGGCTGGTCGGAGAAGCTAGCAAATGTCGTGGCTTGTTTGTGGCACAAACTACAGTTCTTATCTGTGCTCCATGGGTGATTAGTAGTAAAGGGAATAACCGTGGGCTGCCCGTGACAAGATAGACAGTCCTCTAATCCTTTTGCAGGATGTGAAATATCCGGCGCAACCGGTGGCGTGGACAGGGGTATAGGCTTAAGTTGTGAAGCTGTTTGATGGCAGGCAGTGCAGGTGTCGTCCGTACTCCAGGGATGTTTCTCTTTAATCGGGTTGGTAGCCTTAGTTCCGTGACAGACCAGACATGCTTCAAGGCCTTTCAGGTCGTGAGGTATCTGCTTCGCCTCCTCCGGTGGGCCGGTCGAAGGCAACGGCTTTAGTTTTGGCGCTGACTGATGGCAACTGTTACAGGCTTCGTTAGTGGTCCAGGGGTGTGTTGTTTTGAACGGCTTGGCCGATGTCGGATTATGACATACCAGACATTCGTCCAGCCCATCAATGGGATGAGAAGTAGCGGGGGCAAGCGGCGAGATGAGCTTTGACTTAAGAGTATAGTGGCAAGAATTACAATCGGCCTGAAGGCCTTTTCCTACAGGATACGCCCCGGTTGGAATAAGTGCTGTCAGGTTATCTGAAGTAATTACTGATGTCCGGTTATCTCCAGGAAGAACCACTGTCTGGTTGTCTGTAGAAATGGTAATAGACGCCAAGTAAGCCGTGATATTCGCGGTAGTAACGAAAGGTGGCGGCACATTTTTAAGGCTATCAAGGGTCAGATTGACTCTTTCGGTAAATTGGCTGACATTATGTTCGTTGAGGGCCTGGTCGAGACTCAGCTGTCCTGAATTCTCTACCTTAAGTAAATTCCCGTGACATCTGAAACATCCACTGGATTGGTCGATTGTAGACAAAGGCTCCCAGTCTATCAGCATGTTTGAATCAGGTTTATCGTGCACGGAGTTGTCAGCATGCGTCTTCCAATCCAGACCATCTTCAAATATGGTCAGCCTGGCAATCTCTTTCAGTTTGGCTATGGATTTGGCAATCTCACTCGCCTTATTCTGGAAGATTTCAGGGTCGGAATTCTGGTAGAAATCGCTTATGGCCGCTATTTTTGTAAAAGCCTCAGCGAGGCTTTTATTCTGTGGAACCAGTGCACTTATCCCCTGTTGCTTAATGAAGGGTAGTTTGACATCGATACTACCGTCGGATAGAGCGGCATCGATAAGGTCATTAGGCGAGCGGAAAAGATGAGTGACGCGGTTATGGCAATCGACACAATCCATGAGCCGTTTCTTACTCTGAATAAGCTCCGGAGTTATTTCCCCGATACGGCTGGGGTCGACGTATTCGGTAACATTACCGGAAGCACTTTCGGTGCCTACCCAGGCTATTTCTCGCCGCTGGTCATCAAGTGGCAGATACCATACTTTAGCGGTAGCATGCCAGTGGATGCCACTCGCCACCTCCATTTTCCCGCCATCCACCTTAAGCACTAGGGTGGTGGTGTTTTCACTGTTGGCTTGGTCGGTGCCGTAGGTGGTCTTAATTCTGGGCACATCACCAAAAAACTTCTCTGACCAGTGACATGTCTCACAGGTCTGACTTGACGGGCGCCGGTCTTTAAGCGGTGTTGAAATCGGATGTTCGTAGTTGCCGGTAAATGTCGGCAGAATATCCTTCAATCCATTAAGCTTTGACATGACCAGATTCTGAGTCCCCGAACCTACATGGCAGGTAGAGCAAGCTATCTTAGAATGGGGAGACAATCGATAGGTGATGGCTTCGGCATCATGTACGCTGTGACAGCTAATGCAAAAAGCGCTGGAATCCACAACTTGTATCAGTTGATTGCCACCGAGAGCCATTATCGGGATCAGTCCGAGGCCGCCGCCTAAGACCGCAATAAATATAGACAGCTTCTTGCGTGCCGCCAGAAAACCTAACAACTGTCTTACTTTATGTTGACCCAATTGACCTGGTCTCATAAACACTCCGAATGTCCCTTTTTAGCCCAGATTTCTTTGAACCAGATTGTTACAACGTCATATTAAAGTACATTAGCCAAGTAAATATCGTGTGTAAATCATCTAATGAATACATATTGCTAGTAAAAAGTACCAAAAACACCCGACCGAGTGGATACCAATCTTTTTATCGTAGTTCCCAGCATCTCTATCATTCGGTTTACGAATGGCCAAAGTCATCATTTTCCTCCTCATGTTCCCTGTCGTCCTCACCGTCGGACTCCTTTTCACCTGTCTGATGCTCAGAACCCTCGACAGTGATGGTGTCGGACTCCTCTTTCTCTATCTGCCGCTTAGAATCCCAATCCACATCACTGTCAGAATCATCTTCTTTCTCCCACTCAGAGTCCCTATCCCTTTCATCACCACGCTGGGAAGTGTTGGATTCCTTCTTTTCAGTATTTTCCTCACTTTTCTCATCCCGCCACTTTTTATCCCGGCCTACTTGCACTATTACTTCGCTAGCCGATAAAACTCCTTCCTTAGAATAGGTACCTTCTGTTTTAATATCTTCACCAAGGAAGGAAAGTAGACCAGTCAGGTCAACCTTATGTCCATCCCTGGTCCTAATTTCGGCCTGACTAACGTTAGTTTGAATTCTGGCTGGGGGCACCTCCATTACGATGCTTTTTTGTTTAATATCTACCGCCAGGAGAATCCCTCGAATTTCAGCTTCTTCTGTGCTGTAGCCTTCATCTTCAAATTCACTCAGTATCAAGCTGCCACCCTGCATAATACCGATTAGTTCTATTTCATTGCCCGGAGAAGGAGGCCTGGTACCGCTGGGGATACTGATGGGAATGCTGCTGACAAACCACAAGCTACCATCCTTGCTGGTGCCATTAAAGACCCCCTCTATTTCAACCTGATTACTGTCATTCTTCTGTTTGATTTTGAGCTGGCTGATATATACTTCGCTGCCCAGAACAATACCCCGTATCTCAATGCTGTTGCCTGCCGCCGGTCTTTCTATTGATGAATTAACATTTTTGAGTAATAATCCACCGATATTCCAATTCCTCCCCTCTACAC
>JACQOM010000067.1 GCA_016202525.1 Chloroflexota bacterium
ATTTTAGATTTAAAGGAACAACAAAGATTAGTTAATGAGCTCAATCTAAAATTTCATAAAGCATAGATGTGCTTGGTCAGACAATGAAAACAACGGCAAAAGTAAAATTTCAGGCGCTCTAGTAGCATCAACTTTGCCATCATAATAGTGGAATTAACCAGCGATTAGGGGCGGCTAATAAATTAAAAGGGGGGACCAGAATAATGGAATACTGCGCATGGAGATGTGAAGATGAACCTCCAGACCAAGTACAAAATGTTAAAAGCAACGACAGTAGTAATCGGGGCATTAAGCATACCCTGGGGGACCTTTATCGGCTTTTGCTTTGGCGAGGGACGGTACTCCACCGGGTTGGTAGCTTTATCTGTTCAAGTAGTGGTATCACTGATCGATGGTTACATCTGGTTCTGGGTGCTGGAAAATATGAGGAACAAAATGGATGATGAGCTCGTGAAGTCACCCCCGGTAAAGACACTCGGTGAAGCAATGGCCTGAATCAGGTGATAGGACTAAAGTTAGATGAAGATCAAAAAGTCTATTGAAATTGCTGCCGGGGCAGAAAGAATCTGGCCGTTCCTGGTTGAGCCGGAGAATATTTTGAAGTGGTGCGGCACCGTGAAGAGAATACTCCACACAAGTGAGCAACGTAGCGGTCTGAGGACATCCTTTTACTTTGAGGAGAGGGCTGTCGGACGGCTAATGAAGCTGCATTTCGTGGTTACCGAATGGATAGTTAACCGGAGCGTAGCTTTCAAGATGACTTCAGGTAATCTGGTGAGAGGCTATGAGCAGAGATATACTCTGGAACCCACAGCTAACGGCATCAGGTTCACCTGTTTTGAGAACGTTACGTTGCCTTTTGGCATCCTGGGCAAGTTTGTAGAGTTATTTAGAAGGCCCATTTCTGAAGCCCATCTGGAGAGGATGCTGGTTAAGCTAAAGAGCCTGGGGGAGGCATGAGAACCTGTTGAAATCGTTTGACAACCAGAATGCGCTTGGAATATCATCTAAAACTAATATGACGCTTATTTGTAGATTTAGGAGGTAACATGCCGAAGTATCCCGTAGTGATGGAAGTTAAAGAAGTCCGCCCTGATTTGCCCCCGCCATGCCCGGTGCACAAAGTGGGCGACAAACTTATGATTAACAATGCCACCTGCGAAGGCAAGATTTGCCATGGCGTTTTTATGCAGCAGGCCGCGCGGCTCTGGGCTTTATCCAATGGTTTGCCGTCAGCCAATGTCATCACGTACAAGTGTCCCGACCAGGGCAAGGTAGTCTTTGAAATCCGGCGTGACCCCGACCACTGGTACAAGGATGCCATTTCCCCATCGACCAATGCATCGGTGAAGGCGCCCGGCCCCCTGTCATAGCATTGTTTCAGGTCTAGTCTCGTAAAAACAAACGCATGGATTCCTACGCAATCGATATTGACGGCGTCGGGCTAATTACCTTTCAGCGCAGCTTACGCGCCAGGCGTGTCATTATCTCGATGAGACCGTTTCATGGTGTCAGAGTGGCTGTTCCTGTCCGGGTGTCTTTCCAGAGCGCCGAGACGTTCGTTTTTTCCAGGACCGAGTGGATAAAGAAGCATTTAGAGAAGATACGGCAATATGAAAGAAGCAGTGAAGGCAACCCCTATAATTTCGATGACATCGGCATAGCCACAGCCAAAGAAACGTTAACCAGCCGGATTAAACAACTGGCAGCGGAGCACGGGTTTAGTTACAATAAAGTATCTGTAAGGCGTCAAAGAACGAGATGGGGCAGTTGCTCTCACCGGAACAATATCAGCCTTAATATGAAGCTGGTGAGACTGCCAAATGAGCTGATGGACTACGTAATTCTGCACGAGTTAGTCCATACACGGATACGTAATCATAGCCAGAAATTCTGGGCGGAGCTGGATAAGTATGTTGGCAAAGCCCGGGTTATCGACAGGCGACTCAGGGCAAACGGGCTTATAATAAATTTGGAATAGCCGAAGTACGTCTATAGTCATAGTTGGCACTTACGGGACAAGCATTGTTTTCAGGGAGAGTTCGACTCTCCCCCGCCTCCACTAATATGTTTCCTTGCAATCCGGCCCGGCTTACTGATAATCTGGATGTTGGATTGTACGAAACAGGGAAGGTAGGTAAGAAATATGAGAAAGACGATAAAGCTGCGTAAACTGCTGAAAACGCCGGGAATTATCGTGGCTCCAGGCGCTCATAACGCTTTTACGGCCAAAATCATCGAGCAGACCGGTGGTTTTCCGGCGGTGTATATGACCGGTTCAGGCACTGCAATGAGCTTGCTCGGCGAACCTGATGTGGGGCTATTGACGATGACCGAGATGGTTACTCAGGCCCGGAATATCGCTAATGCCGTCAGCCTGCCGGTGATTGCTGATGCCGATACCGGCTATGGTAATGCTATCAACGTAGTCCGTACCGTGCGGGAATATGAGAGGACCGGTGTCGCCGGCATTCACATTGAAGACCAGGTCACGCCGAAAAAGTGCGGACACTTCGAAGGCAAACAGGTCATCTCTCTGGCCGAAATGGTGGGCAAAATAAGGGCAGCGGTGGATGCCCGTGAAGACCCTGACTTCGTGCTTATTGCTCGCACTGATGCACGGGCGGTACTGGGGCTTGATGAAGCTATCGGGCGGGCAAAAGCTTATGTCGCCGCTGGCGCCGATGCCATTTTTGTCGAAGCGCCGCAATCTCTGGAAGAACTGAATATTATCGCTCGCTCCATCGATGCGCCATTAATGGTTAATATGGATGAAGGCACCAAGACTCCGCTGCTGACCGTGCGTGAGCTGGAAGAGATGGGGTACAAGATTGTTATTTTCCCTCGCTCGGCTCCTTCGGCGGCGGC
>JACQOM010000080.1 GCA_016202525.1 Chloroflexota bacterium
CCATAGCATAGCAGCCGGCTACTCCCCATCCCTTGACGCGGAAAGGAAGGGCAATGAGCTTGAACCGGGGTTTGGTGATGCGGTTGGCGTTGACAACACCGCCGATGCAGGCAATGCCGTTCACAAAGAGGCGCATTATGCCTCGCCGTTCAAATATTCCGGTATGAGGACTCTGCTGCGATTGTTTAGCCACGTAAGCTTTGGCTTCGGGTGAAATCCAGGACTTGGGGCGGGGTTTCTGGGCACACCAGGTTGCCTTCATTTCTTTGTAGTCGCCGCAGTTGGCAACGTCATAGCAGAACAGGTCGCTCTTGTTCCTCTTCATTACTTCGATAATCCGCACCATGCTATCGTCAGAATAGTAGGGGCTGGTCATCTCGAAGTCGTCGCCGAGCTTAAGCAGTCGCTCCTCGGTACCCCATCCGGTGCGCACCATGATGGCGTCTCCCGTCCGCAGGGTGACTTTGGCCAGCGCTTGGTCGATGTCTTTGGCGGTTACCTCCTCATTGGCTTTCTTGGGGACATCAAGAATGACGGTATCCTTGAGAACGAACTTGGTCAGGTCGATTTCGTCCAGCTTTGGGCTGTTCTTCTGCTCGATACAGATGCTGGGGAGTATCATACGGGTCCCCGGCTCGGAGCTAAAGGTGTGAACCCCTCGCTGGTGGCCATGGACTTCCCAGGTATAAATCCACTCTACCTGAAAGGGTTGTTCCTGCGGGTAGGCGTTGCCATAACCCATCCCTTCATAGAATGGCATAGTCAGGCTAATCATCTTCATTTTGTTTACTCCCTCCCTTTATCTCTTAAAAATTCGTTCTTATATCTAAACTTATTTAAACCATGACGTCAACATTAACCGGATAGGACGGATTCATCTCGATTATTGTGGAGTTCGTCATGGCATAGGAGGTAAATTTCTGAGGAATACTTTGCAGGTTACTGGTAGCGCATACGGGATACATCAGGAGACATTATAACAGGTTGTTTTGAGGCTAAAGTATGGGTTATTGGTGGTAAGGGTGTTTTGAGGCTAACTGAAAAACTAGCCTGCTAAAGTTAGTAGCAAGTTAGTAGCAAAACTTGGAAGCTGGTCAGGCATTGTATATGGCACTTTGACCTCATCATATGCGCCCGACATCAGAGGTCTATCCTCAATTCGTCATGGTTGTAGTCAAAAGGGTCTGGCTCACGCCATATTGGTTGAGGCTCATGGTAGCTGGTATCAGAGCCAGCATCCAAGCTCTTAAACCACTGGTTGGTTGATTGCTGGCTCTGGCTATTCAGCCAAAGCAATGCCCGCTCGATGCTGACGGGCAATTCCCGCTCATATTCCAGCATTGGCATAGCAGAATACCACCGCAGCAACCATTCCTTACCCCTGACAGCTAATAGCCAGTGGCATAGCCCTGTATCCCTGTGGCAGAGGACAAATTCCCATTTTTTCCAGTGAATCAAAAGAGAAGCTAAAGAAGCTCTGCTAATAGCGGTAAAATGAGATAATTCAAGAGTAGTTAGTCCTCTAGAATTGCCCGCAAGCTGGGATTCCAGCAAGACTAACCACGCTTTAGCCTTGCTTCGGTTGTGTAGTCCGTTAAAGCTGACCTGGTAGTTTGCTCTGTGTAGCATGATTGTCATACCATCCTTTTGTGTAGATTACACCTTACCCTTAACTAACCTACAAGTAGTAGCAAGTTTCAAACTACGTTTTATCGTCCTCTGTTTCGGTAAGCCAGGTGTCCTCATATCCCCCAAAGGTAGCTTCGTCAGATGCTTTCTCCCCTCTTATCCGGCTGTCTGTTGTGTTAGGCAAGCATAGTTCAACGCCCTTGAACTCCCTTTTGGTTGTCCAATAGCCCATAATGGTTAGTTCCTCACCTATCATTGGCAGAATGTAGTAAAACAGGGTTTCAGTTTGTCTTCGCCCGCTAAAGTAGCACTCTTGCCGTTTCCCTGGTGCGGTTTCTATGTTTAACCATGTCCTGATTGGTGTTTCCCCCGGATTGTATGCCTTTCCCACCAACCGCCCTGTTAATGGCATAGTTAGCGGTGGTGGTCGCTTCGGCACGCCCTCGATAAATTCCCGTATCACATAGTTTTTTGCCATCTTAACCCCCTTAAAAAACGTTCCTTTTTATCTATCCCTGTTTTGCTACTAAGTTTATAGCTGGCCGTAATACCCCCCTTTTTAACCGGGGTTTTTTATCCTTGCCCCGCTTGCCAACTTTCTTTGCGTATTGTAGGGCTTCTTTTGTCCGTTCTGATATGATATTCCGTTCAAACTCAGCAAAAGCCCCTAACATTTGAAGTTGGAACTTACCAGCTGCACTACTGGTATCTATATTCTGCGTTACGGCTATGAAGTGGACACCTTTACCGCTAAACTCCTCAAAAAGTGCCAGTATGTGTTGAAGCGACCGCCCTATCCTGTCCAATTTCGTCACCATAACACAGTTGAATTTTACCAGTCGCATATCTCGGAGTAGGTCATTAAACGCAGGTCTGCTATCATTCATTCCTGATATGCCATTATCAGAATAGCAGTCATATACTTCAAGATTATTGCGTTGGCAATACTCCTGGCATATCCGTTCCTGGACAATAGTGTCCTGGTCTGTCGTTGAACATCGGGCATAGATAGCAACTTTTATCACAACATCACTCCCTGTAAGCGTCTAGCCACAGTTCGATAGCTCATAACAACGCCGTCTGCCAGTAGTTCCTTTTCTATCGCCCTGCTACTCTTACCCTGAGACGCTAAACCTGTGATTTTAGCTGTTATATCAGTTGTGACACCGCCTACCCCTACCGATTCCCTTGACCGCCCTGTGTCACAGCCACTATAAGCCACTAGAGGCGGTGTAGGTGTCACAGGCGTTACTACTGTTGCCCCTGTTTTACTAACCCCAAACTTTTGCCCGCCGGTAACAAACAGGTTGTCATCTTTAATCCATGAATCAGGCTTGTTGTATTCCGCCCACAGGTCAGCACCAGCCCGGCCCGCCGTAATGATGATGATACCCGCCTCTTTAACTACCCGCTTGCCGTATTTACCCAGGTCAAGCGTCTCATATAGCTGCTGGCAATCCGCACAACCGCAGCCGTCATAGCCCGCCCGCAACCGCTCTAGCTCGGCATGGTGATGCTCTGCTTTAATCAAGGATTTCAAGTCCTGGGCCGGTGGTAGTAGTTGCTCAGTCATTCCCTTATTCCCCCTCTTTATTACATTCAGCGCAATAGTATTCTTTGCCATTCTTTGATACAGCCCACGCATCCTTACCGCAAACAGGACAAGGTTTATCAGGATAGGGGGGTAACTCTAACCCTTTATCGGTTACTGACAAGACTGACAACTCTGACGCATTTTTGCTATAACCTTTCCCATGCGTAGTGTTTTCCAGGGAAAGTCCTGGCAAATGGGGGGTAGTCTTGTCAGACAGGCTCAAATTCTGACAAGTCTTGTCAGAAAAGTCCGTAATGTCCTGGGGTGTTCCTGCCCTGATACCCCGCCAAATTCTCTTTTTTCCGTCAGAACTCATGCCGTCAGTTATTCCCTTTTCTAATAACCTTGCCTTAAAATTCTTTTGGTTAAGCAGGTCTGTTTTATTATCCTCACCCCACTTTGCGTAAAGTTCCTTTAATTCCCTTTTGACTATGGTTGCGCCAGATTCCAGGATACAGCAATCAGCTATAAATTCAGCCAGAGCGTCTTCATCGGCTCTATAATTGGCTGTGGCTGACTTGATAGCCTCAGTATCGGTTAATCCCTCTTGCTGCCAGAGTAGGCAACCTTTCATCGCCCAGGCTAGAATCCCTTGTAGCTCTGGCAGTAGGTGTGATTCCATGTAATTGTCTATCCGTTCTGTGTCCGCAATCGTGTTAGTGAAACGAATCTCTTTGATTCGTCGCCAGATAGATAAAGTCGTGTCACCTACTTTTGGTTTGTGGTTGCCGTAGAGCCAGAGCTTACATTCAGGCGTAAATTCAACCTCATGGCCATATAATCGCCTTGCCTTGATACTATCTTGACCTGATATATCTTTAACCAATGAGGTATTGAGTTGTCGCCCGTCCTGTAATTCAGAGCCGACAACGAAACGTTTGCCCTGAATATCGGCTAATCCCTCTTTAGCTTGCCCTCGATTATGTCTATCTGCCAGCATTAAGTCCTCAGCATCCAATCTGGCAGCGTATCCGTCAAGCAATATCCTGATTGTGTTACAGAACGTGCTTTTGCCGTTAGAGCCTAGCCCATATATCAGGAATATCACCTGTGCGCCGGTCTTACCAGTCAGAGAATAGCCGGCAGCTTTTTGTAGGTAGGACTGTAAGGCGGTATCACCGGCAGTAGCCATATTGAGGAAGCTATGCCAGTTTGGACATTCAGCGTCAGGGTGATATTCGGTAGGCACTTGTAAAGTTATCAGGTCTGCGGGATTATGAGGTTGTAATTTACCTGTCGTGAGGTCGATAGTTCCGTTCTGGCAGTTTAAGAGCCAGGGATTTTTATTGAGGTCTGTTAGTTTAATCGGTATGCCCGGCTCTGCCCTTGCCAGTGAAATCATAGACGATAATCTAGCTTCACCCTCTGAGGTATGGGCATATTTAGCAATCTCTTGCGCCTCTTTATCGCTTCCAGCTTCCGCAGCCTCGTTATAAATCCCTCTTGCTGTCTTTTTAGCC
>JACQOM010000071.1 GCA_016202525.1 Chloroflexota bacterium
ACCAGAGCTGGGGCATAGTACGCAATACTCCCGGTGTTACTGGTTTCATCAGTAGTCGAAGCAAACCTGGAGCGCTAAAGGAAGAGGAAGTCAATCGGATTTTGAAACAGATGACGGCTGAAGCACCCCGGGTTAAAGTCGGCTTCAAACAGGGACAAAGCGTCCGTGTTGCCGATGGTCCCTTTGCTGAGTTCGTGGGAACGGTCGATGAGATAAACACCGAGAAGGGCAAGGTCAAGGTGCTGCTATCCCTCTTCGGTCGTGAGACACCTGTAGAGCTTGATTTTTTACAGGTGGAGAAACTTTAAGCATCAGATTTTATGGCGTTAGGAGAAACAAGTGGCTAAAAAGATTAAAGCTATCGTAAAATTACAGATTGCGGCCGGCAAGGCAAATCCGGCACCTCCGGTAGGACCAGCTTTAGGCCAGCACGGGGCTAACATCATGGCCTTTTGCAAAGAATATAATGAGCGCACGGCTACCTTTACCGGCTCCATTATCCCGGCTGAAATAACTATCTATGAAGACAGGTCATTTACTTTCATCACCAAAACTCCGCCAACGGCTGATTTACTCAGGAAAGCTCTGGGCATCGGCAAAGGCGCCAGCACCCCCGGCCGTGAAACAATAGGCACCATACCCCGTGCCAAAATTCGTGAAATTGCGGAACTTAAAGCGAAGGACCTTAACGCCACCAGCAAAGATGCCGCAGAACGTATTATCGAAGGGACAGCCCGGAGTATGGGCGTGGAAATAGAATAGGAGAAAAGATGGCAGGCAAGAAGTATCAGGAAGCAGCAAAACTGTTGGATAATACCAAGGCTTATCCTCCTCAGGAAGCTATTGGACTCGCCAAGAGAATGTCCCACACCAAATTCGATGAGACTGTCGAGCTTCATCTTCGCCTGGGACTCGACCCGCGGAATGCCAACCAGCAGGTGCGCGGCGTCACCCTGCTCCCGCATGGTCTGGGCAAAAAGGTCAGAGTCCTGGTCTTTGCCCAGGGAGAGGGTGCCAAAACGGCGGAAAGTGCCGGTGCTGACTTCGTCGGTGATGATGAACTGATGAAAAAAATCGAGGGTGGCTGGCTGGATTTCGATACGATTATTGCTACCCCTGATATGATGGGCAAGGTCGGTAAACTGGGCAAGATACTGGGTAGAAAGGGGCTGATGCCCAATCCTAAAGCAGGTACCGTAGTAGCTGCTAATGACCTGCCCCGCGTAATAGAAGATGCCCGCAAAGGCCGTGTAGAATTCAAGCTGGACAAGACCGCTATCATCCACCTGCCTCTGGGCAAGGTCAGCTTTGAAGAACAAAAATTGCTTGATAACCTTACAGCAGTGATTGAAGCAGTGGTCAAAGCTAAACCGAGCGGCGCTAAAGGTCAGTATATTAAAACAGCATCATTAACCACCACCATGGGACCCGGCATAAAGCTCGACCTCAGGCCGACTCTCGCATTAGTTTCCGCTTGACACTCTTACCAGCATCTGCTAAAGTAACCTGAAAAGGTAAGGTAGAGATTAGATAATCTTAAAAAGAATATCCGTAGACAGCAGGGGCTGATTAAGGCTTAAAATAGCCTGCCGAGGAAAAGTACCGAGAGATTAGTTTCAAGCTAATCTATAACTTAGCGAAGTCCGGGAAGTCCTTGTGCTCAGCATAAGGACTTTCTTTTTGAGCAGGAATCAAGCGATTCAGGAGTAAAAGATGACCAAAGAGAAAAAGGCACAAACTATCGACAAACTACAGGAAGCGTTTTCCAAAAGCAGCATCAGTATTTTAACCGACTACCGGGGAATACCTACCTCTGAGCTGACCATTCTGCGGCGTAAATTACAGCAATCAGGCAGCGAGTACAAAGTGGTCAAGAATACTCTAGCCCGTTTTGCCGCCACGAAAGCCGGACAGGAAGGCTTGGTTGGCTCACTCGAAGGTCCGATAGCTATTGCCTTTGGCTATGGCGATATCACAACAGCCGCCAAAGTCTTAGCCGACTACATTAAAGGAGCGACCACCGGCTTAAGCATTAAGGGAGGTTTCATCGGCGACAGGCTACTGACCAGGGAAGAGGTGCTGAGCTTGGCGACACTCCCATCCAGAGAAGTATTGTTGGGCAGAGTACTCGGTCAGATGAAAAGCCCCATTTCAGCGTTGGTTACCTGTCTTAGCAGTCCGCTAAGCGGGTTCGTTAGAGTATTACAGGCAAGAACTAAACAATTGGAGGGAAAATAAAATGCCAGAAAATGAAGCAGTAACCGAGCAAGCAACCAGTGAAGAAACGGTCGAAAAAACCAAGGCTAAAAAGACAGAGAGCAAGAAAAAAGCAGCCGGCATCGACGATATACTGTCCACAATAAAGAACATGACGGTGTTGGAACTGGCCGAGTTGGTCAAGACTCTGGAAACCGAGTTCGGAGTTTCAGCAGCCGCCACCGTAGTAGCTGCCGCCGCCGCACCCGCTGCCGGAGCTGCCGCGCCAGCCGCCGAAGAAAAGACAGAGTTCAACGTAACTCTGAAAGAAGTCGGCGCGAATAAAATCAACGTGATTAGAGTCGTACGGGAGCTGACTTCACTGGGGTTGAAAGAGTCCAAAGACCTGGTCGAGGCGGCTCCCAAACTGGTAAAGGAAAAGGCCAACAAGGAAGACGCTGCGGCAGCCAAAAAGAAACTGGAAGAAGCCGGGGCTACTGCTGAAATCACTTAACCCCAGATAGCCGGGGTTTCCACAGCCTTGCCTTAAAAGTACCGGATACTGGTAAGCCAGCAAAGGAGATTATTGTTAGCTTCAAAATGGTTCGACTCATTATTACTGGTAAGAGTCTCTTTGAAGCTAACAACATAGGCCAAAAATGGGGTAGCCAATCAGTATCACATTTTCGAAGCTGGTTAGTCGCCTCCTGACTTCGGCTTGACAAACTGGAAGTAGCCATACCCCAACGTCAGGAAAAGATAGATGGCGACGGTTGACCAAACAAGCGCGTTACCCGTTCCGGAGATTTTGTTAAGCACGGCTACAATAAGACCGGTCACAGATACGGCAAGGTCTCCAAGGATGACGGCACTCAGTGCATCACCTTGCGGGGCTTTTCTGGCGCGCCAAGTGAGCACGGCAATCCCGATGAACGCCGAACCGAGGTAACGCCCAAGCCATTGGCCGCCTGCCTCAAGCGTAATCCCATAGAGCAACATCGTTTGCGTGGGCACCAGGATAAAGGCCAGTCCGAACACGAGGGCGAGGACAGCACCGATTGCCATGAATATGCTGAGTTTCATATCTTTCCATCCTTTTTAGTCAGGCTCTTCTCCTCACTTGTATAACAAAAAAGGCACACAACAAGCCTATTAGCGCAGTGCCTGCCGGTGCCTATAATTCATTAACTACCCCCCTACTTTAGCAACGGAAGCAGGTTGTTATGTAATAATCATATTTGGAGCTTAGCATAAATCTCTAATAGATAAATGTCAACATAATATGGAACATAAAGTATTTTTGAGGCTAACAATAATATAGAACTAAAATGCTATCCCACCAAGAATGAATAAAAGTCCTGTTGCAAATAGTACTAAGGGGGCGTATAGTTATCATCAAAACTTCTGGTACTAAGGATTAGAAATGCCACAGCAGGACTGGCTAGCGCTCATGGGGATGGGAGGAGGGTTCATTCTCCTCGGTATCATCGCTATTATCTGGGGCAGACGTGAAGAAAAAGGCTATTATAATTCCCTCTCCGACCACAGGGATGTCAGGGAATTCATGGAGCACTGGCCACCACGCCCCCAATTCGGTTCGCTAAAGATAGGCGGCCGGATAGCCATAATTATCGGCGTGCTGATGCTCGCCGGCGGCATCGGAATCCGGCTGTGGGCTTAGGATATCTCAGCCTAGATAGACTATACAGAGAACCCCGCTATCTTAACAAGCAGTTCGTCAACTATTTCTTAGCTCTGGGCTTAAACTTAGGCAGGGCAAATTCACCGGTAATATCTTCGAAGTAAACTTCCACCGGCATATTAATCTTAATGTCTTCTAGCTTACAACCGGTTATATTGCTCATCATCCGCGGCCCTTCGTCGAGCTCTATCGCCGCCGATGCATAGGGCACTTCATCTTTAAACGCCTTATTGTACACGTAGTGGAAGATAACGAAGCTAAAAACCTTCCCCTTGCCACTCAATTTGACCCAATCGGACTCCATCGAGTGGCACTTGGGACAGACGATGCCCGGAGGGAACCTGATATGCCCGCACTGGACACATTTTTGCATTCTCAGTTCGTGTTTTTTACAATAATCCCAGAACGGCTTTGTCTCTATCGTGGGGTCAGGCAGAGGTTTGGTATACATGGTCATCAGTTGTTACCTCCTCAGAATAACCGTAGAGTGGGTAGTTAATACGCCGCCATTGCCGCTGACCAGCATGATTTCCGGTTCTTTGGTTTTAGTGACCGGGCCTAGCTGTCTCTCGCCGGCTTCACCCTGCAGTTGGACCGTCGCTTCAGTGAGAAGGGTAAAACCCATCTGGTAGGCTTCGGAAAGCAAGCCGCCGGAGGTGTTAACCGGCAATTCCCCACCCGGCGCCGTCCGCCCATTGGCAAAGAAAGCCTTTCCTTCTCCGGGTCCAAAGAAACCATAACCCATCATACTCAGTTCAACGGTGTAGGTAAAACAATCATATATCTCACAGGCATCGATATCTTTCAGGGTAACTCCGGCCATTCGGAACGCTTCCTCTCCTGATACCTTGGCCCCGATAGGACCGGTCATGAAATCTGCCTGGACTATGTCTGTACTCGGATGGTCCTGGCC
>JACQOM010000079.1 GCA_016202525.1 Chloroflexota bacterium
ATTGAATCAATGCCAGCCGGCTGCCCCGTGACCCGATGATGACATGGCCTTTCAATCAGGCTCCTCCGTATCCAGATGGAAAAGTTCACTGATTATTTCCGCATAACCGTGACCATTGCCGGCATTTGTTTTCAGATGATTGATGGGGTCTTTCAGTATCCTGGTCACAATCGATTTAGTCATCGCTTCCAGGTTATCCCGCTCCTCAGTCGACAGATTGGGCAACTTCTCCAGCGTCCGCTGCAATTGCCGGGAGCGGATGTCCTCCGCCTTTTCCATCAGGGCGCTGACGACAGGCCTGACTTCAAGAGCCCGCCACCAGTTGATAAACCTGTCTCTCTCAGCAGCGATAATCTCCTCGGCCAGTCTGATTTCGCCCTGCCGCTGCTGACGGTTCCGGTCGGAGATTTCGGTAAGGTCATCGATGTTATACAGAAAAACATTATTTATCTGGCTTACCGCCGGCTCGACATTACGGGGGACACCGATATCGATTATCACCAACGGCGACCCGGAACGCTGTCTCATTGCCGCCCTTACCTGGTCGACATCCAGTATCCAGTGGGACGCACCGGTACAGGTAACGGCAATGTGAGCACGGCTTAGCTCATCTACCAGGTTATCCAGTGTGACCGAGACACCGCCCAGCGCCGCCATCAGGACAGAGGCCGCTTCCTGAGACCGGTTGGCAACGACGATGCGGGAAGTCCCTCTCTCTTTAGCCACCTTAGCCACCAGGCGGCCGGCCTCACCGGCGCCGATGACCAGCATCTGGCAGCTTTTGAGGTCGTCGACGATACCGGCGGCCAAATCCACCGCCACCGAACTGACCGAGAGGGCGTTCTTGCTGATTCCCGTTTCTTCCCGGACCCGCCGGCCGGTGCCAACAGCACTCTGGAACAGATGACGCAATGGCAAATCGACCATGCCCATCTTTTCCGCAACCCCAAGCGCCTGCTGCACCTGCCCCAGAATCTCGTATTCACCGATTATCATCGAGTCCAGTCCGCTGGTGACACGGAAGAGATGCTCCACCGCCGCTTTATCCTTATAGGCATAAATATGCTGCCGCAAATCGAAATCGGACATCCCCAGGTGAGCCTTCAAAAAATCGATACTGGCTTCCTCGGCATGCCTTCCGTCATTATCGGTAACATAGACTTCAGTACGGTTACAGGTGGACACAATCAGTCCACAGGAGACATAACGGTGCAAAAGGGAAAGAGCATCGTTAAGCCGCTCAGCGGTGATAGCCGCCTTCTCCCGGATAGTAATCGGTGCCGTGCTGTGATTTATGCCAACCAGACTAACATGCATTTAATTTAAACCTTTCTTACTTTTCGTCGTTCTTTCAGATTAGCAAGCAGAGTGTTCCTGGCTTTGGCATTATCCCCTCTCTTCACCAGGTCGCTGAGTAAATCCAGGTCCAGAGCTTCCTGCCAGGCATCACCATCCACCCTGATACCTCGTTTCTTGACCTCGCTGCGAACTTCATTAATCAAGTTGACCAGGGAAGCATACTCGTCGCCGAAGTCCTCCTCCAATTTGACCCGGATTTTCCGAGCCAGGGCCGGACTTTTACCATCGGTGGAAACAGCAATCGTGATATCACCCCGCCGCAGATAAGACGGGGCAATAAAGTCACAGTTTTCCGGGTCATCAACGACATTGACCAAGACCTTATTCCTATGAGCTTCCTTCATCACCTGCCGGTTAATATCCCCGTCATCGGTGGCGGCAACCGCCAGAAACACCTCTTTAAGGTCGCCCGCCTGGTAGTTACGGCGTAACACTTTTATTTGCTCGTTTTCCTCAAGCACAGTCAGCTCCGAGCAAATTTCCGGACTAATCACGGTAATATCAGCCCCGGACTCAAGAAGTGTGCCGACCTTACGCAGGGCAACCTGACCGCCACCGACCACCACGCACTTCTTTCGGTTGATGTTCAGGAAAACCGGATAGGCAAAAGATGATTGTCCTTTTTTCATACCTGATATTTGACCCTGACCTTCTTAAATTCTTTCGTGCTGAAGAGCATGATACTGTCTCCCAGGCCGGTTTCAGCCGATACCCTGTCAGCTAACTGCTGGCACATTTCCCGGGAATGCTCATGCACCATGGCGAACAGGTTATACTGCCACAGCGGGTTAGTCTTTCTCTCATAGCAATGACTTACCTCTCGCAGCGCTGCCAGTTTGTGGCCGACAGCATCCACCTTATTCGGTGGCGCTACCCAGCAGGTCATCGCATTGGCCTCAAAACCCGCCCGTTTATGGTTGATGGCAGCGCCGAAACGCCGTATAACGCCATACTGCTTCAGCCACCGGCAGCGGGCTAAAAGATTGTCTACAGACATCCCCAGCCGGTCGGAAATGACAGTAAAGGGCTGAGACACCAGCGGCAGGTCCTGCTGCAACTCGTTAATCACCAATCTATCCAGCCAAGAAACCTCGACTCCCGGCCGGAGGACATCGCCGGGCGGCGCTTCTGTTTCAGCCGTCGACTGTCCCTCGTCACCCATGGCAAAATAGGCACGCAACTTGAACAGCTTTAGCGCCGGCAGGGCGAAGACAGCCTCAGCCCCAACCGGGCCGGTCAATCGTTTTAATTCAACCTCCGGGTCAGTTGCCGGGGGGATAGCCAGGGTGAACCAGAAATTAAAATGATGGTCCCGCTCATAGGCATGGCTAACACCGGGGTGTTCGACAATGACTTCAGCCGCTTTATCCAGCCGGTTTTCCGGCACTCTCATTGCCACCAGCGTGGTACGGTAGCCGAGACTCCTTGCATCTATTACCGGCCCTATCTGACGGATAATCCCGGCTGTCTTTAACTGCTCGATATGCCGAATCACCTCTTCTCCGCCAATACCCAGCAGTACACCCAGCCCAACGTATGGCTCCGCGGTCAACGGAAACTCCAGTTGCACCAGATTGAGCAATTTCCGGTCGGTATCATCAAGATGGTTATCGGAATGCATCTTAGTTAGCTTCCTCTTTATTCAGCCACTTTCCTCATCTTCACCGGCTCGTAGACACAATATGGCTCCGCCTCGAGGCAGGCGCCGGTGGTTTCATAAGCCCGGGCACGGCAACCGCCACAAATTCGTTTGTATTCGCATATGCCACATTTTCCCTGGTAACTGGCCAGGTTTCTCAAATCATTAAACAGCGGGGAGCCTTTCCATATTTGACCGAAACTGGCTTTTCTCAGGTCCCCCGCTTCGATATCCAGATAGCCGCACCCCTGCACAATCCCCCGGTGTGAAATAAACGAGAAACCGGTGCCCGCCAGGCAACCGCGGGTAAAGGAGTGACCAGGGTGTCCGCCGGCTGCCGGTGGATGAACCGCGGGAGCACCTCCGGCATTCTGCCGCTGCCTTTCCCGGGTTATCCGCATAAAGTGTGGAGCGCAGATGGGCCTGATGGCCAGTTTTCCCCGCAACTCGTCGGCCTTAGCGCATATCCAGTTGAGGGTCTCTTCATACTCCTGCGGGGACAGTTCTACCGACTCCAAATCTTTACCACGGCCCGTCGGTACCAGCAAGAATGGGTGGAAAGATTTAGCCCCCACCTGGAGTGCCAGCGATACCAGTTCGCCGAGATAAGCCGC
>JACQOM010000074.1 GCA_016202525.1 Chloroflexota bacterium
CCCACCAAAGGACTGATTGGTTTCCGCAGTGCTTTTTTGACCGCTACCCGCGGTGACAGCATTATGAATACCCTTTTTATCGGCTATGAACCGTGGCACGGGGAAATTGTCACGACCCGCAGCGGCGTTCTGGTAGCATCGGAAGAAGGGATTGCGGTGGCTTATGGCCTTAATAACGCTCAGGAACGGGGAGAAACATTTATCGAGCCGGGCACGCCGGTCTATGAAGGCATGATAATCGGTATGCACGCCCGGATGCAGGACATACCTGTCAATGTCTGCAAGGAAAAGAAAAAGACCAATGTGCGCTCATCTACATCCGATATTGCTGTGAAGCTGACTCCTGCCATTATCTTCAGCCTGGAGCAGGCTATCGGTTTCATCAATGATGATGAGCTGGTTGAAATTACCCCCCAGAGTATCCGGCTGAGGAAGAAGCTATTGACCTATTCATTAAGATTGAGGAATGCCGCTGCTATACGTCGGAGTTCAAAAGAATAGGTCCAGCTTATTGACAATCTCTTTAGATTGTAAAAACACCAGAATTCTGTAATTCTGTTTTCTGTTTTACTTCTCCCAAAATGCACCTATGCTTAGTAATTTCTTGACAAAAGTGTCAGGGAATGATATATTCGAAAATAGAATAATTCGGTTTTGGTGAGATATGATACATATTCCGGCACACGCCATCAGTCAGATGCTTTCCTACGCATCTATGGTAAAGCTTTCGCTGGCGAAGCAATTCGGTCTCAATACATTTCAGTTTCTTTCTCTGGTATTGGTAGGCAGTACCGATGGCCTTTCCATAAAAGAGCTCAAGCACAAACTTTCTATTCCCGGCAGTACCCTTACCTTTACCGTAGACTCTCTTGAAAAGAGAAAACTGATAAAGCGGCGGCGGAGTAAGGAGGATAGGAGGCAATGGCTGCTGTCCTTATCTGCTGAAGGTGAGAGACTGTACGCAGAGATTATTAAAGCGGAAAGCGAGACGATGTCGCCGTTGTTAAACAATCTCTCCGAAAGTGAAAAGGCGGCATTTTTGCGGATAGCCGAAGAAATTACCGGCTCGTGAGTTGTGGCAAAATATGAAAGTTTCGGAGTTGAAGATTTAGGAGGCGGAGGTGAGTTATGGACCTGGGATTTCCGGAAATACTTCTAATTCTTGTGGTTGTTCTTATCGTCTTCGGGGCAGGGAAACTACCAGAGGTGGGCGGGGCAATAGGTAAAGCAATGCATGATTTCCGCAAGGCATCACGTGGGGACTTAGACGAGGAAGGCCGCCCTACCAAACCCGGAGAACTCTCTGATGATATGTCCGGGCGGGCTTCCTAGATAATTAGAAGTAGCGGTAAGGGCTAATTTGTGCTAGATTGATGGTGCCAGGAGGATGTCATGAGTGAATCGGTTCCCTATGCTGCCAAGGTTGAAGGCGTATCGACCCGAATAAGCGATTGGCCGGACGGGTTTCTGATATTTGATGACCTTGCCTCTTTTTCCAGAGCAGTTGCGGCCGAAACAGGGCGTGTTTTTGACTTTGCATCGGTTGTGCAGTTGGCTACAGACCTCGTACAGTCATCGGATAAATATCTACTGCTTAATATCAAGGAAGCTGACGGCGAAAACGACCTGCTCTTTCTCAGCGAAGAGAAGGCCTACATCTTTTCTTCAAAATCTCCATTACTGGAAAGTGTCAAAACCTTTAGCGACGTGCTGCCCAAGCCCTTCGGGCGAAGCACTATCCTTACTTTTGTTATCCTTGATAAGGCGTTGGACAGTTACAAACAGCAGCTTGAAATCTTCATCGAAAGGAGCCGGAAACTGGAGGGAGACTTTGACTATGTCGAATACCGTAATCTAGCTCTGGCACTAGAGCATTTTAATGATGGGCTGGAGGGACTTCATGATGTCTTGCTTAGACTCCAAGGTAGCAAATATAAACAGGTGGAGAGCCGCTACATTGCCTTTGATTATGACATATTGATAGCTGAAAGTATGGGCTTGCAAAGTAGAGCCAGACGCCGGTTGGCCGTGCTCATAGGCATACGTCAGGACCATGATACGCGAGCTACCGAAGAACTGAACCAGAAGATTGTCAACCTTAATGATGTGGTAAAGAAGCTCACTGCTATCACTGTTATTCTTATGATACCTACCCTAATAGCCAGCCACTTTGGCATGAACTTTGCCTTCATGCCGGAACTTAAGATATGGTGGGCGTACCCTACGGTTGTTATAGCCCAATTTATGTTTATGGGCGCAGGCATTGTGCTATTTAGAAGGATAGGATGGCTGTAAAAAAGAAAATGGTTCGGCAGAAAAAGGTAGAGCTTGATAATGATTAGTATAGTTATCCCTGCCTTCAATGAAGAGACGTTCATTCCACGGTGTCTTGAATCATTGCAAAATCAAGACTACGACGGTGATTATGAAATCATTGTTGTTGATAATGGCAGCGCCGATGATACCAGCAAAGTCGCCAGTAAATTTGGGGTCAGGGTCGTCCACTGCCCGAAGCGAGGGGTAGTTTATGCCCGTCAGATGGGCGCCAGCCTGGCAAAAGGCGACATCATAGCGCAGGCTGATGCTGATACCATTTATCCCGAGGACTGGTTAAGCCGAATAGCTAAGCATTTTGTTTCGCATCCATGGTCGGTGGCCCTGGGTGGTAGTTTTATTTACCGTAAAGAAGAAGAGCCGTCATGGGCTGGTTTTGAGTATTTCGGGAGATACTTGATAAATAAAATAGGTCAGCTACTCTTCGGCCGGATGGTGTATGTTTCCGGAGCCAACTTTGCTTTCCGCCGAGAGGCATTCTTAAAGGCGAATGGTTACGACCCGACTTCTCTCTACCCCGACCAGTGGGGCATATCCCGCAATATTAGCCGGGTAGGAAAGGTTTCCTACGATAAGACACTGCTGGTATTTACTTCAGCGCGGCGGATTCAGAAATCATTTCTTTTTGTCTTCGGTGATGTCGTGTTGAATGCCACCCGGATATTCGCCCACTTTATTGAACATGATATCAGGCTCTTTAAAGGATTGCCCATGAGAGTGCCGATGGTCCGGACTCCGGCCAAGCTGGCTGCCCTGACTTCCATGGGAATCATTGTTGGGGTTCTTTCCTATGGGTATATCGCCCCCGGGTCTCAGGTTTTCGGCAAGGTATATTACGCCGGCAAAACGACTGATAAAGTCGTGGCTCTTACCTTCGACGATGGTCCGAATGAACCATACACGTCACAAATTCTGGATATACTGAAAAACTATGGCGTTAAAGCCACGTTCTTCGCCATTGGTAAGAATGTGGAACTTTATCCGGAGACAGCGAAGCGGATTATTGCCGAAGGGCATGTTGTGGGAAATCATACCTATTCTCATAATGCCAATCACGCGCTGGTGGATAGTCACCACGAAGACCTGGATATAGAATTAGCGCAAGAGGCCATATTGAAGGTCACCGGTGTCAAGCCTCATCTTTACCGTCCGCCCCATGGTAAGAAGTCCCCATGGGAACTGCATTATCTAAAGGACCAAAAGATGATTGAAGTAACCTGGAGTGTGGCAGCGAATGACCAGCACGTTATAGCTTATTTTGGGAAACCGTCAGCCGAGATGTTTGCCAAAGAAATAATCGACAAAGCCAGGCCGGGGAAAATCATACTTCTCCATGACGGTTACGGAACCAGTCATAGCGATACCGAGTCAGATAAGAGCCTAACGGTAAAGGTTTTGCCGTCCATTATAGAGGGACTTCAGAAGAGGGGGTACAGATTTGTTACTGTTCCCGAATTGCTGAATATGCCTGCCTATAATTAATTCGATTATGAATCTAGCGGAGTTTCTTTCAAGCGGTTTAAGCCTTGTCGGCGCATTCGACCTCAAGATAGTGGTGTTTCTTTTCCTTTTGTGCTTAATCGGGGAAGCCGCAGGGTTATTTGTTCCTTACTTACTGGAGACTACCTGGTTATTGGCCGGCTATCAGTTTAGCCAGAGGGTGCTATCTCTGCCGGACCTGGTACTTTTAATGCTTATGGCACAGGCAGGCAGACAAGCCGGGGCGCTCGCTTTATATCATGTCGGCAGAAGCGGCAGAGGCTTGCTGAAAAAGTATGCAAGACACTTTAAGCTGAAGGATATAAATGATATTCCGTCTTCTAAACTCGTTCTCAACAAAATAAACTCTCTCTCTCCGTTTTCGGTTACCCTGGGGCGACTTTTATGGCTCAGGATTCCGTTGACACTGATTCTGGGGGCACAGCGAAAACTCAAGGTGCTCCTCTTGGGCGTTTCCCTTTCAAGCTTGATTTATGATGGTACCTATATCGTTATGGGGGCTATCGTCGGCAGGACAACGGCAGTGGAGCCAGTTCGCCTTATCCCGTACTTCCTAGTGGGCCTGACACTAATTTATGGACTTACCTTTGCTATCCGTCGCCTGGTGGGCGGCTTGACTAAACGCCGAGGGTTAGAAGCCTCTCGTCTGTCTGCCAAAGCCAATCCACATCAAGACACGATAATGTAGCGAAATGACGAGCCGGTATTTGGAATACAGGTACAGATGAAGGAGCTCGTATTTTATTCAGTGGCCAGTAGTGTTATTGCTCTGATAGCCCAACTTGTAGGGGCAAGTCTTCCTGTAATCATTTTTTCATCTCTGCTTATTCCGCCGATTATTTTGCTTGTCATCAGGATTATCCGCTAAGAGTATCTGTATTTTACAGATAGGCTAACCGTTGCCAGCATCCCTCGCTTTTTTACAGATTGTCGCCAAGATGTCAGATTGAGAAATGTTCGTATCCTATGGTATTGGCGACATAAATAGAATAGAATAGGATTGCGTATTAGGTGAATTTACCGACTCGAGGAAGGAGGAAAACGTGAAACGGGCTAGACTGGTAACTATACTGATTATTGTGCTGGTAATAGTTTCGACTGCAGTATGGTGGTTGGCTAAGTCTGTCTCAACGGAGACCTCCACGGATATTTTAACCTCAGGGTTTATCGAAGCAAGGAATGTCACTATCGCAGCGGAAGTTAGCGGGCGAATTGTCGATATTGCCGTTGACGAAGGCAGCGCAGTAACTGCGGGTAAGACCCTGGTAAAGCTGGATGATTCTCTGCAGAAAGCCCAGCTACAGCAGGCTGAGGCAGCGGTCAAAGTAGCCCGTAGCGCTGTGGAACAAGCTACAGCATCTCGTAGCCAAGCGATGATATACAAGGATGGAGCCAAGAAAGCCTGGGAAGATGCTGTGGATGTGCAGAAAAACCCGCTGGAACTGGATGCACGGATTGCTCAGGCTCAAAGTCAGCTGGATATGGCAAAACTGGCGGTGGAATATTCAAAAGACACCACTTTATACAGTCTAATCCCCAAAGGTCCCTGGGACCGGGCTTTTGCCAGGCAGCAGCGTGATGGTGCGCAGATGGTATTGCAAAGCTTATTGAATATTAAGGATAATCCGCAAGCAATAAATACCATCGTTGACCAGTCGTATGCAGCCTATCAGACTGCGCTAGCGGCGGCAGAGGTAAGCGAGAAGGCAACCGGACTGGCAACGGCGCAGGTAGAGCAGGCACAGGCATCTCTGGATGTTTTGAAAATACAGATCAGTAAGACCGTCTTGATTTCGCCTATCTCCGGAGTAGTGGCTGCCCGCGATGCCGAAGTGGGTGAGATAGCCCTTCCCGGTGCCCGCATTCTTAATATCACCGAACTGGCCAGAGTAACTCTCACCGCCTATGTCCCGGAAAGCAAAATCGGGCGGGTAAAACTAGGGCAGAGAGTAAGTGTGTTCGTGGATTCCTATCCCGGTGAGAGCTTCTCCGGCAAGGTAACATTTGTCTCACCCGAGGCACAGTTTACGCCGCGGAATGTCCAGTTGAAGGAGGAGCGGGAGAAAACGGTCTTCGCGGTTAAAGTCAGCCTGGACAACCCTGAGCAAAAGCTGAAACCGGGCGTGCCGGCCGATGCCCGGATAATAACCGGTTCCGAAGGATAACAACAGGTTGAAGATGGTAAGTATTCCGGCGATTGAAACCAGAGGACTTCAGAAGAAGTTCCAGAATGTTGTCGCCATAAACGGCCTGGACCTGAAAGTGGAACGTGGAGAGATATTCGGGCTGGTGGGTGCCGATGGCGCAGGTAAGACGACGGCAATCCGGATGTTGTGTACCCTGAGCACCCCGTCAGCGGGTGAGGCCAGAATTCTTGGGATGGATACCGTGCATCAGGCAGTTCAGATTAAAGAGAAAATCGGCTACATGTCAGAACGTTTCAACCTGTACCCAACGTTGACCGTAGAATAGAACCTGGATTTCTTTGCCCGGTTGCGTAATATACCGCACGATGTAAGCGAACCTCGTAAGAAGGAACTGCTAAGCTTCTGCCGCCTGGAACCGTTCCGGCAGCGGCATGCCGAGCACCTCTCCGGAGGTATGCAGAAAAAGCTGGCGCTCGCCTGCAGTCTGATACATGAGCCGGAGGTGATTTTTTTGGATGAGCCTACTACCGGAGTCGACCCGGTTTCACGGCGCGATTTCTGGAGAATAATCAGCAGTTTCCTGTCCAGGGGCATTACGATTCTGGTGTCGACCCCCTACCTTGATGAAGCGGAAAGATTCAACAGGGTCGCCTTTATCCACCGGGGGCAAATCATTGCCTGCGATACGCCGCAGAATTTGAAGGCGACACTGGCCGGTGAACTGTTACAAATCCGGGCCAGTTCGGTTGAGAGGGCGCTAGCCATTTTGAAGCAAACAAACTCGGCGGCTCCTCAGTTGTTCGGCAATACTATCCATATTATTGTCGATGATGCCCGGAAGCGCCGTCCAGAGGTCGAACATTTACTTGAGCAGAATAATATAAAGGTAGAGGATATCAGGTCCGTACCCCCGGGACTGGAAGATGTTTTTGTGAGCCGCCTGGGTACGCCGGAGCTTTCAGAGCAAAAGCGGGAAGGTAATTTACCCGGCGCTTTAGCCGGAGAGAAAGAGGCTGGTGAAATTGCTATTCGAGTCGAAAATCTGACTCGAAGATTCGGTGACTTTGCGGCGGTGGATAGTGTGAGTTTTGAAGTCAAGCGGGGTGAGATTTTCGGGCTGCTAGGACCTAACGGTTCCGGAAAGACCACGACCATCCGCATGATTACCGGTCTCCTGTTGCCGACTTCGGGGAGCGCTTATGTGCTCGGACAGGATATGGCTGCGGAGACGGCATCAGCGCGTTCAAAAATGGGTTATATGTCGCAGAGATTTTCCCTTTTTGCCGACCTTACGGTGGAGGAGAACATCGACCTGTATGGCGGTCTCTACGGACTTTCCGCATTACAACTGGCGGAAGGGAAAAGGTGGGTCCTGGATATGGCCGGGCTGCGGGGCAAAGAGAAATTGATGCCCCTTGAGTTATCCGGAGGTTGGAAACAACGCCTGGCGCTGGGCTGTGCCATTATCCACAGTCCGGAGGTTATTTTTCTGGATGAACCAACGGCCGGGGTCGACCCCGTTTCCCGGCGCTCGTTCTGGGAACTGATACAGGAACTGGCGGTCAGAGGCACAGCGGTATTGATTACCACTCACTATATGGATGAGGCAGAGCACTGTCACCGCCTGGGCATGTTTTACCAGGGGAAATTGATTGCCGTGGGTAGTCCGCAGCAGCTCAAGGCCGAGCAGGTCAAAGGTGAACTGCTTGAGGTGCTATGTTCGGACTATGTGCGGGCACTGGAATTGCTGTCTGCGGATGCGCGTTACCATCAGGTGAGCCTGTTCGGTACGGCTATCCATGTCGAGGTCGATGATGTAAGTGTTGCGTCTCCAGAAATCAAGCGGCTTCTGGAAAGCGGCCGTATTGCCGTCTCGGCTATCAACCGGATACCTTTTACTCTGGAGGATGTGTTTATTTCGGTGGTCGAAAAGTACGAAGGGCAGGGACAAGCTCTAGTTAGCCGGAGTACCGGGAAAGGAGCCTGACCATGTGGCAGCGTATTATCAGTATTATCTTCAAGGAATTTATCCAGCTCAGGCGTGAACGGCGCACTCTGGGCATGATAATTGCTATCCCCATAATTCAGATGACTCTCTTCGGCTACGCGCTGAGCACCGATATCAAGAATGTTTCCCTGGTGGTGTGGGATGCGAGCCAGACTCCTGAGAGCCGTGACCTTATCGAGAGTTTCCGTCACACGGAATTTTTTGCTGTTAACTACTATGCCGCCGACTACAGGGACATTACGCAGCGTATCGAATCGGGGGAAGCTAAAGTAGCCCTGGTGATACCGCCCGAATATTCGCATCATCTGAGCCGGGGAGAGACAGCTCAGGTGCAGTTTTTTACCGATGGCTCCGAGCCGACCGCCGGCATACAGGCGCTGGCTAATGCCAGTCTCATTGTGCAGGCGAAAGGCGCTGAGCTGATGAACCGTGCTCAACTCGGCAAGTTGTCACTACCTGTGTTACTCGAACCAAGGGTCTGGTATAATCCAGCGATGCAAAGCTCGATTTTTTATCTTCCGGGTTTGGTAGGGCTTATCCTCCAGATGCTGACGGTAATGCTGACGGCTTTTGCCATTGTCCGTGAGCGGGAGAACGGCACCATTGAGCAGCTTAACGTGACTCCCTTACGGAGGGGTGAACTGATGGTGGGTAAACTGGTTCCCTATGTCGTTATTGCCTACGCTCAGGTAATTCTGGTGCTGACCACAGCCTCAGTGGTCTTCCATATGCCGATGCGAGGCAATGTGTTGCTGCTTCTGGCGCTGACTTCTCTCTTCCTCATGTTTTCTCTGGGCATCGGTCTTCTCATCTCCACCATATCCCGCACCCAGTTTCAAGCCATGCAGGCAAGTATGATGATGTTGCTGCCTAGCGTCATACTCAGCGGCTTTGTCTTTCCGGTGGAATCCATGCCGGAGCCGGCGCAATGGGTCGCGGCTGTATTACCGTTGACCTATTACCTGCGTATCGTGCGCGGCATAATCGTCAAAGGGGTAGGTATGGACCAACTGTGGATGGAAACGTTCATTCTGGCGGTAGCTGGAGTGTTGACTCTGGTAGTAGCGTCCTATCGCGTGCGCAAGAGCTTGAGTTGAGGAAGCCAGGAACGCCTCATCTGCCACGAGTAGATATCGCACCGCTCACTACAATAGTAGAGCCGGTAACATAGGATGAGGCATCGGAAGCCAGGTAAATAGCCGCCCCCACTACGTCCTCGGGTTTGCCGATGCGTCCCAATGGTATTCTTTCCAGGAAAGTCTTCCGAAATTCGGCGTCATTCTTTATTCTTTGCGCCAGAGCTGAGGAAGTCTCGATGTAACCCGGCGCTATCGCATTGATGCGGATATTATCGGCGGCAAATGGTATAGCTTGCAGTTGGGTAAAGCTAATAATGGCGGCCTTGGCCGCGGAATAGTTAGTATAAACTCCAAAAGGGCCCGTCCCGACTATAGAGCTCATGTTAATAATATTGCCTGTTTTTCGCTTAATCATGTGCTCGCTGACTGCTTTGGTACAAATAAAGGTGCTATTCAGATTCAGGTCTATGGCGGCTTTCCAGTCCTCGAAGGTCATCCGTCTGATGTCTACATCACCACCGACCCCGCCACCGGCATTATTGACCAGTATATCAATCTTGCCGAAGTAGGCTAAGGCTTTCTGGACCATGCTGGCTACCTGGTCGACATTTCTGGTGTCGGTGACTACTGCTAACGCTTTTCTTCCTTTAGCCCTGACCCTGGCTGCCGTGTCCTCGATATCAGCCAGAGTCCGTGCACAAACGACGACATTGGCTCCAGCATCGGCAAAACCCAGAGCTATAGCTTTACCGATACCCCGGCCGCTTCCGGTTACGATGGCTACCCGGTCGGTTAAATCGAACATAGATAAACTCATCTCTGTTTCCCCTCCTGTTGTTTTCTGAGAAACACGTCAGATTACAGGGTGATTTGTAGCTGCCATCATTATTGAAGCTTTGATTCCACGGGATAGCCTGCCTTGAGCCAGGCATCAAAACCGCCTTTCAAAGGGTACACGTTCTCGAAACCGTATTCCAGGAGTATCTGCGCCGCACGGGCGCTGGATGCTTCCTGATGTCAGGTGCAGTAAGGGACGATTAAGCGGTCATGAGGTATCTCATCGAGGTGTTGTCCAATTTCACTGAAATGGATGCGTAATGCTCCGGGCAACTTTACATCCGATGTAGCCCACTCGCGCGGATTTCGCGTATCGATAAATAGAATCGACTCACCTTTGTCTATCCTTTTCTTCACTTCAGCAACAGTAATCGTATCTATCTCTGCCATATTGCCCTCCTGTGGTTGTTTCAGTATTGAGAAGTCTAGCTTATGGCGTCCCTGGAGAGATTCGAACTCTCGACCTTCTGCTTAGAAGGCAGTCGCTCTATCCACTGAGCTACAGGGACTAATTCAAATTTAACATGAAGAGGAGGGGTGGTCAAGATAAAGGTGCTACATATCCTGATTCGTTGTGTGTGGGTGTCTTACATGCCGGTAAATGTAGAAAACAAGCAGGGCAATGATGACAGCTCCGATGAGAGGGTCGAACGGACGCATGACATTCCGTATCTGTTCCCAGTGCTCACCCAGGCGATAACCGCCATAGGTTAATCCCACGCTCCAGATGAAAGAGCCGGCAAAGGTATAAACCAAGAACTTGATAAAAGGCATGCGGGCAATGCCGGCGGGGAGGCTGATAAAAGTGCGCACCACCGGCAGCAAACGGGAGAGAAAGATTGACCAGCTACCTGTCCTGGTAAACCACCGGTCGGCTATGGTGAGGTCATAGTGAGATATAAGCAGGTACTTGCCGTATTTTTCCAGTAAAGGACGGCCTCCCCACATGCCGATAGCGTAAGTGATAGCCGAGCCGATAGTGTTACCCAGAGCTCCGTAGGCTCCGGTTGCCAGTATATAGACAACCGGCAGATTCTGTTCCCGTATAAGCAGCCAGCCGGCAAGTGGCATGACCAGTTCACTGGGTAAAGGGATGCAGGCGCTTTCAATAGCCATGAGGACAACTACCCCGGGCCATTGCATCTGGCTATAGATAGAAGTGACAAAGTTTAGCAGTTGTTGCTCGAGAGGCGGCATTATGGCAGTGTAACAAACAGGTGCTTTAGCGTCAAGATGGAGGCGGCTGGTCGATATCCTGTTCATTTTATTCTTGATTGGGGCAATATTCTGTAAAAAGTCCTAATTTCTGAACTATCGACCGACCTATCCCCATTACCCCCTTCCCTTGTAAGGGAAGGGGGGAGTTTAGTGTTAGAGAGGGGGCAAAGCCCCCTCTCTAAAGTCTCTTCCCCCACTCCTTTGACGGAGTGGGGGATTATGGGGGTGAGGTTTCGTTCTAGGGGCTAAGGCTGTA
>JACQOM010000005.1 GCA_016202525.1 Chloroflexota bacterium
ACACCGACCAGCAGGTCTCTTTCGCCCACCGAAGAGCCTCCTGAGATAACCACCAAGTCATTCTCTAAAGCAGCCGTAATGGTGGCTTTTATCTCCGCCGCATCATCGCCGACGGCATCAAAGTGGATAGGCTGGCCGCCATTAGCCTGCACCACCGAGGCAATCGTATGGGAGTTGATATCGTAGAGCTGCCCCGGTTTTAACTTGTGACCGATTCCAACCACTTCCTCACCACTGGGCAGGATGGCTACTTTCGGTTTTTCATAGACTTTGACCTGACCGAGCCCCTGGGAGGCAAGCACGCCGACCTTCCCCGCATCCAGAACCAGGCCCTGCTTTAGAATCAGTTCGCTGCCCTTGATATCCTCCCCCTTCTTGCCCACATTAGCCTTGGGGTAAGCCGATTTGAACACCTTAACCCTGCCGTCTTCTCTCTCGGTATCTTCCACCATAACCACCGCATCCGCACCCTTAGGCATCATAGCGCCGGTGGCAATCTGGATACATTCCCCGGCGTTTACCCTCTGCTGGGAGGCATCTCCGGCATGCAGTTCGCCAACTAAATTGAGTATCTTGGGCTTAAACTGGCCGGAATTAAAGGTGTCTTTAGCTTTAACGGCGTAACCATCCATCGCCGCCCTATCGAAGGAAGGGATGCTCATAGTCGCCATGATGTCCTCTGCCAGGACCCTCCCCGAGGCGTTATCGATATCAACAGTTTCAACCCTGTTAACTGGCTTGATGTTAGCCTCGACTACTTTTTTGGCTTCCCCGAAAGAAAGCAGCGCGCCAAAAGGTTTCACCTCGTCGCCTCCCTGACTACGTGCCCGATTTCAGGCAAAATCACCTTGTCCAGCGCCAGAGAGACCGCTCCCGGAGAACCGGGGATACAGAAAATAACCTTCCCTTTGGCCACACCGGCCAGCGCTCGGCTCATGATACTGCCCGTGCCTATCTCCTGGTAGGTCAAGGACCGAAAAAGCTCGCCGAAGCCATCCAGCGTCTTTTCCAGAATGGAAGACACCGTCTCGACAGTAACATCACGGTGGCTCACACCGGTGCCGCCATTGGTGATGATAACCTGAAGCTCATCCTGTCGCAGCAACTCATTTATCTTCTGCCTGATAGCGGCGGCTTCATCTTTCAGAATAGAATAAGCCATGACGCGGTGTCCAGCTTGAGTGAGCTTCTGCTTTATCAGAGCGCCCGACTCATCGTTCTCTTCCGTACGCGTATCGGAGACGGTAAGAACGGCACAGCTGACACTGCGGGGAGATTTTTCTTTATGCTCGTAATAGCTCACTACCCGCTACCTTCCTAAGAATATGCCGGCACGGCTGAAATCTATGTTTTAATGGTGATGATGCTCTCCGCCGGATGCAGCCGCAGCCGCCGCAGCCGCTAGCGCCTGATTTTGGGCCGCCGCTGAAAAAACAGGCTTACAGAGAATCTCGCCAACCCTCAGGTCGAAGAAATTCGGGGAATTCACCGGCTTGACCACGATGGCAGTATCGGCACCCCGGTGGCTACCTCCTATGGATATAACATCCTCATCGGTGCGCACCAGTCCGGCATCAGCTGCCTGCATGCTGATTTCACAGGCTACCTGCATTCCCGTGCCGAAGACACGCAGGGTATTGATTATGATATCACCGAGAAGATACATCTTGAACTTGTTGCGCATGGCGCGGCTGACGCCGCCGAAGACCTCGGTGCCGGTTAGCACTACCGCACCCTTGCTTTCCATCTTACGCCTGTTTTCCTCAGTGAACAGCTGGACATTAGGTTCCTGGTGACCGGTAATACGAGTCACCACCACTACCTTTATTCCCTTGAAGACTTCGGCCGCCTTCACTGCCGTCTCTCCACTATTCGAGGCGACCAGCACCGTCTTGATACCCAGCTCTTTCGCCCGTAGCTTGGCGATACGCAGTACCTCATCGGTATTCGCATAACCCGGTTTGTCAAAATAAACTGTTTTCGCGACCATGTTATTCCTTCTCCTTTTATTTTATTATATTATATTTACCACTGCATCCTCTTGACTATAGACGAGGTTTACAGAGAATTTCCTTAATCCTGAGGTCGAAGAAACGCTGAGAATCAACCGGCTGTAACACAACCGCCGTATCCACTCCTTTGCCGGTACCACCCAGGGCAATGACCTCTTCATCGGTGCGTACCTGACCGGCATCGGCCGCCATCAGGCTGATTTCACAGACGACCTTCATTCCCTGCCCGAAATTGCGCAGGGTCTGGGCGATTATTTCCACGATGGTAATAGTATCGAACTTCTGGCGTATGGCCCGGCTTACCCCGGCAAAGGCATGCGCCGCCGTGACAATGACTCCCCCGGCGCTCTCCACTTTTCGCCGGTTTTCCTCGGTAAACGGCTGGACGTCACGTTCTTTCATGCCGGTGACATAGCTCACTATGATTACTTTCATCCCCTTAAAGGCTTCTACTGCCCTCACCGCAGTATCACCCCGGGTAGAAGGCACCAGAATCTTGTTGATACCCAGTTCCTTGGCCCTAGCTTTAGCAATACGAAATACCTCATCGGTGTTATCATTGCCGGGTTTGTCAAAGTAAAAGATTTTGCCTTCCATACGCTCCTTATATAAAAGATTAATGGTGGTGATGTGCTTCGGTGCCTGCGGGCTGGCTTCCGGGAACGGTAGCGGCGAGCGGCTTACAGAGGATTTCTTTGATTCTGATGTCGAAGAAGTTCGTCGAATTCGCCGGCCTGAGCACCACCGCCGTATCGGCTCCCCGGCCGGTACCCCCGATAGCGATAACATCTTCATCGGTACGCACCAAGCCAGCGTCAGCCGCCATAGCGCTAATCTCACAAACTACCTTTATGCCCTGACCGAGCATCCGCAACGTGCTGGCAATGGTATCGGCAGTAAAAGACATCTTGAACTTGTTGCGCATTGCCCTATCGATTCCGCCGGACAGGACTTCCGTAGTGCCGAGAAAGGCACCGCCGGCACGTTCTATTTTCCGCTTGTTTTCCTCGGTGAATTCCTGGTTATCGATTTGCCGGTAGCCGGTAATATGGCTTACGGCAATGACTTTCATCCCGCCGAAAACTTCAACCGCCCTGGCAGCAGCATCCCCCCGCGTGGAAGCGACCACAATATTCTTAATGCCCAGCTCTTCAGCCCGCTGTTTGGCGAGTCGGAACACTTCTTCCGTATTCTCGCGGCCGGGTTTTTCAAAGTAAACAATCTTGCCTTCCATAACGCTGGCTCTCCTTAACAATAGAACCCCATTCTTGCATTTTAAGGGGTAATTTAGAGCATCTAATACTATATACTAC
>JACQOM010000077.1 GCA_016202525.1 Chloroflexota bacterium
CGTTCCTTTACATGATAGCCTGGAGATGATTACTTTAGCCCGCAAAAAGGGAACGCATATTCTGGGCCCCGGCTCTCTAGGCCTGCTCAGCTCGGACAAAGCGGCAATGGGCTGGCTAGGTGGCAGTGAGGACTTTGCCCGTGAAATTTTCAAACCTGGACCTGTTGGCGTGATGTCACGCAGCGGCGGGCAGACCAGCACCGTTGTCTGGGGCTTGACCTCAAAAGGAATCGGAGTCAGCACGGCGATGCACGTCGGCGCCGAACCGATTGTAGGGCTCAGCTTTGCCGAACTACTGCCCCTTTTTGAACAGGACGAACAAACCAGAGCCGTGGTCTTATTCGGTGAAATAGGCACGGTCGCTGAAGAAGAGGCGGCGGAAGTAGTTGAGGAGGGTAGATTCACCAAACCCCTGGTGGCTTACATTGCCGGCCGGACTTTACCTTCAGGTATGAGGTTTTCCCATGCCAGCGCCATCATCGAGCGGGGCAGAGGCACCGCCGAAAGCAAGGTCAAAGCTCTAGAGGGAGTGGGCGCCTATGTCGTCGAAACCCCCCAGCAGTTAGCCACCACCCTGGCCAAAATTCTGAAGGCTGGTAAACTGAAATGATGGTCTTGAGGTCGGTGCTCTTTGTTCCCGGCAACAGTATGAGAATGATTACCAAGGCAGCCACCTTGACTGCCGATGCCATAATTTTAGACCTGGAAGATGCCGTACCCTTACCTGATAAAGCTACCGCCAGAATCATGGTCCGGGACTCTATCAAGGCCGTCAAATCCGGCGGCGCCAGTGTTTTTGCCCGTGTCAACGCCTTCCCCACCAAGCTGACCGCTGAGGACTTGAACCTGGTGGTTACTCCAGATTTGGACGGTATTGTCCTGGCCAAGGCCGAGACCGGGTCCGATATCACCGAGCTGGACAGCATGCTGGAAAAGCTCGAAAAGAAGAGAGGACTGGCTCCGGGCGCCATAAAAATAATCCCGATAGCGGAGACGGCTAAAGGCGTGGTCAACGCCTATGAGATAGCCTCGGCCAGCGCCCGGCTCGCGGCGGTCGCCTTCGGTGCCGGCGACTATTATGGAGACATGGGACGCAGTGTCGCCTCACTTACTCCGGGACAAGCAGAACTGCTCTACGCCCGCTCTCAGGTGGTTGTCGGCAGTCGGGCGGCCGGCGTTCAGGCAATCGATACCCCATTCTTCGGGCTGCTCACCGACCGGGAAGGGCTTATCAAAGAGGCAACGCTGGACTTACAGCTCGGCTTCAAAGGCAAGCTCCTCATCCACCCCGGACAGATAGAACCGGTCAACCGGGTATTTTCACCGGTGCCGGATGAGGTCGAACACGCCCGAAAAGTGGTGGCCGCCTTCGACGAAGCCCAGGCCAAGGGACTGGGGGCAATCTCGTTCGAAGGCAAAATGATAGACTATATGAACTACCGGCAGGCTAAGGACATGGTAAACTTCGCTAACGTCATTGCTGACAGAGAGATAAAAAGGCAACAGACCGGCTCTGTGAGCCTGTCGCAATTCTTCGCATCGACTCTACCGAAAGCTTGAAACAGAACATAACTCAACAGATAGGAGATAGATAATGTATCCGGCTAATATGGAAAAAGGTATCGGCAATGTCGAAGCCACCAGAGAGAAGCGGTTGAAAGAAGTTTTTACCCGCCTTACCGAGGCTGAAAAAAACGCCTTATTGCATAAATATCACCCCGACTTTATCAAAGAAGGCATGCGTGAGCTTCTCCTGGGACCCAACAAGGGTGACCGCACCCCTAATGAACTGGCTGATTTACTGGAGGGGAACAGCCGCATCGACCCGGATAAAATCGACCTGAACAAAGTTGATTATGATGTCGATGTCCTCATCATCGGCTGTGGCGGCGCCGGGGCATCGGCCGCCCTGCTCGCCCAGGAAAACGGGGCTAATGTCATGATTGTCACCAAGCTGCGCCTGGGCGATGCCAACACCGTGGGCGCTCAAGCCGGAACCCAGGCTGCCGACCGGCCGGAGGACTCCCCGGCCATTCATTACCTGGACACCATGGGAGGCGGCCACTTCGATAATGTGCCCGAACTGGTGGAGGCATTAGTCAAAGATGCCCCCTCGGTCATCAAGTGGTTGGAAAGATTGGGCGTCAACTGGGATAAGGACCCGGATGGGACGATACGTGAACTGCCTCTGGGCGGTTTGTCCCGGGCCAGACTGCACGCCGCGCGCGACTACACCGGACTGGAAATAATGCGTGTTCTGCGCGACGAGGTCAAGAACCGAAACATAAATTACCTGGAATTCGCGCCGGCAGTGGAGCTGCTCCTGGATGACAAGGGCCATATCGGCGGCGCTATATTAATGAACCTGGAGACCAGAGAAATAAGCCTGGTACGGGCTAAAGCCGTGGTTATGGCAACCGGTGGTCTGGGACGGCTGCACACCCAGGGTTTCCCCACTACCAATCACTACGGAGCCACCGCCGACGGGCTTGTGCAGGCTTACCGGGCAGGCCTCGAGCTTATCTTCATGGATACCATGCAGTATCATCCCACCGGTGCCGCTTACCCCAACCAGATTCTGGGGCAACTGGTCACGGAAAAGGTGCGTGCCCTCGGCGCACAACTGGCTAATATCGATGGACAACAGTTCATCAATCCTTTAGAGACACGGGATGTGGTCGCTTCCGGCATCATCCGGGAATGTCGCAATGGCAAGGGAATCGACACGCCGACGGGAGAAGTCGGCGTCTGGCTGGACTCGCCGATGATTGACCTCATACGCGGCGCCGGCACGGTTGCCCGGGAATTGCCCGCCATGGTACGGCAGTTCCAGCGCTTCAACATCAATATCATCAAAGAGCCGATGCTGGTCTATCCCACGCTGCATTACCAGAATGGGGGAATCAAGATTAAACCCGATGGCAGCACGGCTGTACCCGGATTCTTTGCCGCCGGTGAAGTCGAGGGCGGGGTGCATGGCCGGAATAGACTCGGCGGCAACTCAACGATGGACCTGTTCGTCTTTGGGAGAAGAGCTGGTAAAGCCGCCGCCGAGTATGCCAAAAAGACAAAAACAGGCTCGCTGACACTCGACCACGTGCGCCGGTGGCAAAAACAACTGGCAAAGCTCGGTTTAGACGAATCACGCCCGAAATCGCCGATGCTCCTGCCGAACTACAGCCGGCAGCCGGACAACTTCTTGCCTGATTACACCCAGGCGATATTAGGTGTCAAGGACAGGTAATACCGGTTTAGCCACCAATATAAGAGAGGACTGGAGATGAGCCTTGGTGATAACTCCGGCAAAGATAAAGAGGTAATAAAAAGCTCGGACACGGAAAGAGCCAATAGAATCCCGCCGGGGCAGAGTCTTACTGAGAAATGGCCTGTCCTCCACTACGGGTCCATCCCCCGCACCGACCCTTCACAGTGGAAATTCACCATCTCCGGTCTCGTTGAAAAACAACAGGAGATAACCTACGCTGAGTTCATCGCCCTGCCGCAGGTAAAGGTGTTCTCGGATATCCACTGCGTCACCAGATGGTCGAAGCTGAACAATCTCTGGGAAGGTGTCAGCACCGGTGCCATCCGCCAGCTTGCCCGCCTGAAGCCTGAAGCCAAATTTGTCACCGTCCACGCCTTCGGTGGCTTTACCACCAATCTTTCCGTCGATGATTTCTTTGAGAGCGATGTCCTGTTCGCCCTCAAATATAATGATAAACCGCTGCCTCTGGAACACGGCTATCCGGTGAGGCTCATCGTCCCCCGGCTTTATTTCTGGAAAAGCGCCAAATGGGTGACGGATGTCCAGTTTACCAAAGAAGATATTCCGGGATTCTGGGAGTTAAACGGCTACCATAACCACGGCGACCCGTGGCAGGAAGAAAGGTATAGCTGATTAAACTAAGATAAGCGACGCTCATGGTGAGCAGCCTGCCCTGAGCTTGCCGAAGGGAACCACCCGCTCATGGTGAGCAGCCTGCCTTGAGCTTGCCGAAGGGAACCACCCGCTCGTGGTGAGCAGCCTGCCCTGACCTGTCCTGAGTGCAGTCGAAGGAGCTTGCCGAAGGGAACCATCGGCAACTAAGTACTAACCCCCCAGATACTTCCTGGCTAACTTTATCAGAAAATCGGATTTCAACCGCAGACTCTCGATGTCTATTTTCTCATTCTTACCATGCACGGACTGCTTCATCGCCTGGTCCAGGTTCAGCGTCATCATCGATATTC
>JACQOM010000075.1 GCA_016202525.1 Chloroflexota bacterium
ATATAACTCATTCCCCGTGTTGTTTTCAAAATACCAGCCCGCCTCTGTCATCAGGCAGATGTATTACCTAACCAGTTCAGCAGATAATACTGCGGGCAGACGACCCCGATAAATTCAGCAGGGGTTACTCAACCTCATAACTCTGTACTATTCCCAACCGGGCTATCGTCATGAACTGGAGTAACCCCCGCCTTAATCTGCACCTATGCAGGACAGGACCTGCTTCTTATGTTTTCACAACTTCAGCAATACCGGGCTATTCTTCAATAGCCACTACCGAACAGGGTGACATATGGCCACCCTTTGCCTTCAGTGGCGCAATTATCAGTTTCACCCGCGGCTTGGTAATGAGACCGGCATCGACAATACCGCCGACTGCCATCATCCCGGAACGGATGGCGAAACCGCCACGCGTCCCCTTCTTTTTGTCCAGACCGGCAACATCACAGAGGTCATACAGGTACATGTCTGTCCCGTTCTTCTGCATGATATCCATTAATCTTTCGGCGCTGGCGGCATTTAAGTGAGGCCCATTATCACTCCAGAGACGTCCCATCGTGAAATACTTCTGGTTATCCCCCCAGCCGCTCCTGATTAACAAAGCATCACCCTTCTTGTAGGGCGCTTTCTTAAAGGCTGCCTCTAATTCATCCGCTTCAATTATCTCATCATCACCTTTGGGGATATCCAGGATGACGGTATCCCGCATTATCAGCTTGTTTAAATCAACGGTATCTAACGTAGCCTCGTTCTTGAAGTCTTTCCGGAAACTGGCCAGAATAAATCTGGTGCCCGGCTCACAGAAGACCGTGTAAACATGAAACCTCATGCCAGCCGGTTCATATGACATAGTCTCGGTTGCTTTAAACGATTCCGGCCATAACGAATGAGCACGGAAACCCATATGCGCATAGCCCGGAGGCTGCCCGTTATAAAGAGGCAATGTTAAATCGATTAATTTCATTTCGTTCTCTCCTCCTGTAAATAGTCTGACTTTTCACCAGCAGTTTATTATTCTAAGCCTGCTGAACCACTATTCTTGCCAAAAGATAGCCTTGAAACTATTCCTCAACAGCTATCGCCCGGCAGGGCCCCATATGGCAACCCGCTGCCTTCATGGGTAGTAAAATCAGTTTTACCCGTGGCTTGGTAATGGCGCCGGCATTGACAATACCACCGATGGCAATCAGCCCGTCCCTGATGGTGAAACCATAGAATTTACCGGTCTTCTTGTCAGTGCCACCCATATCACAGTTATCATACAGCCATATGTCACTGCCGTTCTTGGCCAGCAGCTCCATGAGTTTATCTGCTGCTTCTGCCGAATAGTGAGGACCCTTCTCCCGATATTCATGCCCCATCTTCAAATATCGTTCTTTGTCCCCCCACCCGGTGCGTACCAGCAAAGCATCACCTTTCTTTACCGGTGCTTTTTTGAAGGCCGCTTCAAGCTTGTCAGCTGCGATATCCGTCTCCGCCCCCGTCGGGACATCCAGCACCACCGCATCCCTCATGACTATCCTGTCCAGAGCAACGGTATCCAGTGTCGGCCCGTACCTGTACTCTTTCATGAAACTGGGCAGGATAAACCTTGTCCCCGGCTCGCAGAAGATGGAGTACACGTGAAATTCCGAGCCGGTCGGCTCGAACGAGCGCGTCTCAGCCATCTTGAACGCATCTGGCCACATGGGATTGTTCTTGAATGCCATGTGGCCGTAACCGGCAGGCATTCCCTCGTATAGAGGCATCGTTAGGTCGATTATTTTCATTTTGGTCTCCCTCCTTCTTTTAATAGTTTACCGGTCCGGATGAACTATTTTGGGGGCCTTCAATAATAGCGCACTCAGACCGTAGACCTACCTTTATAATAATCCAACTACCTGAAATAGACCGGGCTAATCTTCAATAACCACCGCCGAGCAGGGTCCCATATGCCCGCCCTTTGCCTTAAGCGGCGCAGCTATCAGCTTCACCCGCGGTTTGGTAATGGCACCACAGTTGACCACCGACCCTACCGCCATCATCCCGGAATGCATAGAGAATCCGCCACGTATCCCTGTCTTCTTATCCAGCCCGCTCATCGATTCGACATCATAGGTCCACAGGTTACTGCCGTTCTTCTCTAGGAGTTCCACTAGCTTATCAGCACTGGCGGCGTTGAAATGAGGGCTGTTGTCTTGAAACAGGCGTCCCATCTTGAAATATCTCTGGTTATCCCCCCAGCCGGTGCGTATTATCAGAGCATCACCTTTCTTGACCGGCGCTTTTTTGAAGGCCGCCTCAAGCTCACCTGCCTGGATTATCTCATCATCACCTTTGGGAATATCAAGGATGACAGCATCCCGAAGGATTATATCAGTCAGGGGAACAGTATCTAACGTCGCCTCGTTCTTATAAGCCTTCATGAAACTGGCGAGGATAAACCTGGTGCCCGGCTCACACATGACAGTGTAAACGTGAAACCTCATGCCGCTCGGTTCGTAGGACATGGTCTCAGTCACCTTAAATGCTTCCGGCCAAGTCGGAGCAGCCTTACAACCTTCAAAGCCATACATACCGGGTTGCCCGTTATAATAAGGCATTGTCAGGTCGATTATTTTCATCTTGCTCCCCTCCTTGTTTTAATAATCGCTCGAGCTATCAGCCGCTTAGTTACGGAACCACAAAGCAATGAGCTGCGGCTAGTCATCTGCAATTACTAAATGCCTTCCCGATCAGACGGGTAGCTTTGAAAGCTGATTTCAGGCTGTCTGAGTAGCAAAACCGCCAAAAACGAATACAGTATAGCATAAAAGTTACCCTTGTCAATAGTCAGACAAACTGCTATTTTAACGATACATTTTGTCCGCTTCCCTGAAGAGTTGAACGAAACAGATAATCAGAGCACCTGATACAAGCCCTACATTACATATAATATCTATCGATTCGCTACGACCGGCAGCTCATTTATATTCGGCAAATTGACGCCGCTGGGCGGCCCGACTTATAATAATTGTTAGTAATTCAGTCCGGATTTTCCCTGGTAGAAAGGCACAGGGTTCTTCCGTCAGACTCCAATATATAAAGGAACGAATCATGGTACAAATAAATGTAGCTCAGCAACTTAAGTCGCCGATAGGGTCATCACAAGACTATAAGATAAATGAAATGGTGGACATTACTATCGATAACACCACTGATAACGTCATGGTCTATGGTGAGGTCAGGCTGATACGTACCAACCGGGGTATCCTAGTTAAGGGCACACTGCATACTGAAATTGAGCTTACCTGCAGCCGTTGTTTGTGCTTATTCAGGTGTCCAGTAACGTTAAATATCGAGGAGGAATATTTCCCTACCATCGATGCAGTTACTGGCACCAAACTGCCTCTACCTGACGAACCGGATTGTTTCACTATCGATGAGCATAATATCCTGGACTTAACTGAAGCAATCCGCCAGTATGAGGTAATGGCCATCCCGATGAAGCCTCTCTGCCAGGAGGATTGCGCTGGGTTATGCCCCAGTTGCGGCTGCAATCTTAATCAAAGAACTTGCAATTGTCCGCCGCAGGTAGTAAACTCTCGCTGGTCAAAGTTAATGCAAATGGCTCTGGTGGACAAGAAGAAAGGAAAGGAGTAAATCATGCCACCCCTACCCAAACGGAAATACGCTAAGGCACGCAAGGGTGAAAGGCGCCAGCATATCAAGCTGTCCCCTCCCTCTCTGGTCGAATGCCCTCAATGCCAT
>JACQOM010000078.1 GCA_016202525.1 Chloroflexota bacterium
ATATATGCCTCACTAACGCCAAAGCCACGAACCACCGCCTCATTCAGAAATAGCTTGCCATTCTCAGTCACGGAACCGATCGCCAGTTCCGCCTGGAATGGCGCACGCAGCTTACGCGCCAGCACGATATCCAGGTCAGCCGCCAGCTCACGCGCCAGTTCCTCTGCCACGATTACCCCACCCCGCGGAATGCCCAGCACCACCGCCTTCTTCCCGCGATACTCTATTAATTCCTGAGCCAGGAGTCTCCCCGCTTCCCATCTATCCCGGAATGGCTCACTGCTGTGCGATACGATACGTAATTTACCCATGACCGGCCCATATTCCTAACTGTTTTTCTTGCCGTGGAACAACTCGCTGCCAGCGCCGGGATACACCACGCGCTCTGATTCGGGAGTTGGCGTAATGACCTCGGGCCACACTTCAGTTTGCGGCTCGGCTCCCTCAAGAGTTATCCGAGACGGTGTCCTGTCCCTCATCTGTGGCTTGGCGCGGACGTCAACGCCCTCGACATTATGCGAGAACTCGATAGGGATACCATTCGGGTCGTGAGCATAGATGGAATGAATGAATCCGTGATTGATGACATCCGATACGGGAAAGCCGGCGGCTTCGAGTTTGTCTTTCAGCAACCACAGGTCATCTTCGGTTTCAACACCAAAGGACACATGGTCGAATATGAAAGGACCCCTGACCGGGCGACCGTGCTCTTTGTTGGCGACAGGTTCGACTCCCTGCCATTCAAAAAAGGCGATGAGGTCGGTATCCGAAATCTGGAAAAAATAATGCCGGTACCCTGTCTGTCCGAGTCCGGCGACAAGGCGCATACCTAAGAGGTCCCGCCAGAAACGGATGGTCTTATCGATATCGCCCGTAGCCATGGCCAGGTGGTTGACTCCATTAAACCTGACCACCGGCGTTTTCTTCCCGGGAACAGATTGAGCAAAAGTGTTCTTCATCGTTTTACCAGAGAGCCTGGCTGTTTTACCTTACTCAAAAATCCCAGAATAATTATAATTAGAATAAGAAATACCCTAGCTCAACCAGCGTCAGCTTGGGGTAATACCTCTGGCTACCCTTCTGCTTCGCTTTCCTTAATATTGTTATCCTGACTATGATACTGCCGGGTTTTGAGCTCAGGACAGCCTTCTGGAGAGGGTATCTATCCGGCTGGCTGTCACCTTAGCCGCCTGGACCCGGTTCGATGCCTTCTGCAAGTCTTTCGCCAGTCTATCATCCTTGATGATGTCTCTTACCCAGTTGGTAAAATCATTCTTTTCCGCATTAGCATGAAAGGCATAATTTTCGTCTGTTATGGTTTTAAGCTCGTTCCCGAGCTCTTTCATGTTGCGCAGGACACAACCATCACAGGCCCTGAAGACATACTCCTCGGGTACATCAGACAATAACCTTTTCGCCTCCTGTTTTAATGTTTCTGCCATTCTCAATCGCCTCCTTTATTCATAGTTTTTAATAACAAACCATTACACGATAGTTTTGCAATCAGTTATTCTTACTTAGGGTCAACTTATCCGGCTATCCTTTCAGCATCCGGCGAAGCAGGCGGCAGGCAACCCGGCGCCCTGACCATCAAAATGGGGACACTGGCAGAACGGAGAACCCGGTCAGCCACGCTTCCCCAAACCCAGCGGCTGACGCCGGAGCGTCCGTGCGTCGCAATAGCAATAAGGTCTACCCCATTTTTAACGGCATATTCAGCAATGCTATCAGCAGCCTTACCTATTACTATTGCCGACTGAATATTAACCCCGTCATATTTTATTCGGCTTACCAGTTGGTCCAGATAATGCTTAGCCGCCGCTCTGTTTGTCGAATTTATGCGCTCTATTTCTTCCCCGCTGAAGAAGCTACCGCCATTTTCCCAACCGCTGGCCATCATGTAGACAAAAGGCTCGACAACACGGAGAAAAACAACACTTTGCGTGCCACATCCCCTGGCAATGGATTCCACGTGAGGCAGAACACATTCCGCCAACTCTGAACCATCCAGTGGCACTAATACTTTCTTGTACATCCTTACCTCCTTATCATTATTTTGGCTAACTCCCGGTTCCGCTGAATACTTTAGCACCAGGTCATTACATCGGCAATACCCCTGATTCAGACTAAAGCCCCTATTATTGCCTGGTTAAACCCGGGCAAGTCGGCAGGTTTACGTGACGTAATGATATTGCCGTCTATCACCACCGGCTCATCGACCCAGGTAGCGCCAGCATTCCTCAGATCTATAGCCACCGAAGGCCAGGAGGTTACCCGGCGCCCCTTAACGATACCCGCCGATATGAGCAGTTGTGGCCCGTGACAGACCGCCGCCACCACCTTGCCATTATCAGCAGCTTTCTTCACCAGGTCAATCATGGCTTGAGACAGGCGCATTTTGTCGGGAGCATAGCCTCCGGGCACAATTATGGCATCGAAATCATCCGCCTTGACCTTATCGGCGGTAGTCTCCGGAGTTATCGTAGCGCTACCACGCTTACCTTTATAGCTCTGCTTTGAGCCGCTGCCCACAATAATTACCCGGGCACCGGCGTCCTTCATCGCTCGCAAAGGCTCCGTAAGCTCGGAGTCCTCAAAATCATCTTCAGCCAGAATAGCGATACGCTTTCCCTCAAGCATTTTCAGCTCTACATCATGCCCGTGCGAACCAGTGTACGCCTGCCAGCCTCATCTGGCAGAGTCCGTACCGGCAGCAAAGATACGTCTTCTGTTACCTGTTCTAACACAGCCAGCACCGCATTAGTTACCCTGGCCAGTCCCTGCCGGTCTGAGGCTTCGAGCGTGACAATGATATCCGGATGTCCATCCAGCAAGTCAACCCTGACTACCCCCGGTCTACCCCAAATCAATCGGCTCACGTTATCAGTTTTCCCATCCGTGATATTCAGCAGCAGGTACGCCCGATGACTCATCGTTCGCCACCTCCAATTTCTCTATGCATGCCTGATATTAAGCGCCCGAAACAACCTCTCCATGCGAAATCACACTGGCCACAAAGTCTGAAATCCCGACATGAGGCAGAATTCTACAATTTCGTCCCACGGCAGTGCGAGGCGGAACGGTTACACCTTTACCCAGCACCGTAATGTTACTATGGTCCCAGTTCAAATCGGAGCCAAAACCGATATAGCCATACTCGCCGATTTTTACTCCTTCATCCACCACAGAATGGTCAACCACGCTATAGCGGCCGATAAAGGTCTTCCCCATAATCACGGAATTCCGAACCACAGCCTGCTCATCCACCCATACCTCCGGCGACAGTACAGAGTTCTCAACACGCCCTTTAATCACGCAACCGGGGCTTACCAGACTATTTTTTATGATGGCACCCTTGCCGATACATGGCAGCGAAAGACCCTGCTCTTGTGTCAAAATGGGAGATGAGCCATTAAGACTGAGACACGGCTGCTCCTTGGTCAGCTCCATATTAGCCTGGTAATAGGCTTCCATCGTACCAATATCTTGCCAGTATCCATCGAACTGGTAAGCAAAGACCCTGTCCTGCCTGACCATCCTGGGTAGTATTGAATAGCCGAAGTCATGCCGTGACGCCATGTCAGCGGCATCCTCAGTAAGACATTCCGCCAGGAATTTCCGGTTAAAAACATAGATACCCATTGAAGCCAGATTACTCTGGGCCACCGGTGATTTTTCCAGAAAATCTAAAATTCTACCATCAGCATCGATGGTAACCATGCCAAAACGGTAAGCTTGCTCGATCGGCACCGGTACTACCCCTACGGTCACATCGGCGTTGACCTCCTGATGGAAGGCCAGCATCTTACGGTAGTCCAGCTTGTAGACATGGTCGCCGGCCAGAACGACTACCGCGTCAATCTTACCCTTATCTAAGTAGTCAAGGTTCTGATAGACGGCATCGGCAGTACCGCTGTAAGAGCCAGCTCTCGGTTCCAGGACATGGAAATTCGTGGAATTGGCGTTCATCAGGTGCCACTGCCGAAGATAGTCGGTCATCTGGGAACGCTCATAGTCGGCCAGCACGGCAATATCATTTATTTTAGAATAGATACAATTACTGAGACTAAAATCAATTACCTTGAATTTACCGGCAAAAGGTAACACCGGCTTGGGCCTGACGTGACACAGCATTTCCATTCTCTCACCCTTGCCTCCGGCAAGGATTACCGCTGCTACTCTGCTCATGACCATCTCCTCTGCATTTTTGTTTTTGGATTGCAACCGGCATCACCAAGCCCAGTACAATCGGCACGGCTGGCTCGAACCGCAATCGTGGTAAATATCGTTTCCCACCTGGTTGAACTTGCGGGTCGGCAACAGTTCACTGCCACTAATCCAGACTGTCTGTAGCGCTTTGCAGTGGGGGCAGAACACCACTGCCTCTCTGGGAGGTATGTCCCGTGCGGCTTGCCGGACAGCAGATGCCCTCTCCTCTTTTTTAACTGCTAATACCATAGATGAACTCCCGCAACATATTGATTAACAGTTTAGAGGGCAAACCATGGAAAAGTTATAAAATAGGGAGGAAAAAAGTTACAAAACTATGACACTTTCCGGGGATGTTACCGGGACAAGCAGAAAATCTGTCAGGCAGATGATTAGTCTATTCGGTCTATGATGTAGCCGGTTTTGGCTACGGTGCGGATGAGTACCGGCTGGCTGGAGTCTTTCTCTATCTTGTACCTCAGACGGCTGACCCACGTACGTAATATCTGTACATCATCACGATATTCCGGTCCCCAGACGCGCGTGAGCAGTTCTCCATGAAGCATCAAGCGCCCGGCATTCCGGGTAAGTTCGTTGAGCAGCAGCCATTCGATTCTGGTCAGGCGTATTTCTTCCCCCCGCACTATGACCGTATGCTTCTTAAAATCAATGGTCAGGTCACCCAGAGAAAACTGCTCAGGTGCCTTGCGTTTATCAGACGATGCCAGACGCCGCCTGAGCGCTTCAATACGGGCGACCAGCTCATCCGGACTGAAGGGCTTGGCCAGATAGTCATCGGCGCCGAGGTCGAGTCCGGCTACCTTGTCCGCGTTTGTTCCCTTAGCGCTGAGCATAATAACCGGCACGGAAGAAAAGGAACGAAGCTCTTTTAGAGTTTCAAGACCATCCTTTTTGGGCATCATCACATCGAGCACAACCATGTCCGGCTCCTGCGTTCGAAACTGCTGGAGAGCCTCTACTCCATTGCTGGCGGTGAGTACCTCATAGTCGGAGACCCTGAGCTTGGCACTAAGGAAATGGACAATGCGCGGTTCATCATCGACTAGCAAGATACAGAATCGTTTCATTATAGTATCCCGTGTTTCTGCTTCAATGATAGTGGTAAAAAGAAAAGTTGTCAAAATTAAGACTGGGTTCATTCTTGACGGGGAACGGGAGCGAGGGGTTTTTCTCAATCCTGGTTGCTTCTTATTAAACACCTCACCAATCCCCCCTCTCTAACCTACATACCCCCTTCCCCTGTAAGGGAAGGGGCAGGGGGATAGGTTGTTATCAACC
>JACQOM010000076.1 GCA_016202525.1 Chloroflexota bacterium
AAATCGGTCATTGGCCGCAAAGTACAGAATTGCCACCCGCCGCAGAGTGTCGATGTCGTTGAGAAGATATTGACTTCTTTCAAGGAAGGTAAAAGAGACTCCTATGATTTCTGGATTCAGTCCAAAGATAAATTCGTTTACATCAGGTACTTTGCCGTCAGAGACCGAAACAGGCAGTACCTCGGTACTCTGGAAGTAACCCAGGACATCACCGGCATTAAACAGCTCGAAGGCGAGAAGAGGTTGCTCAGTGAAAGAGATTGATTTGAGTAAAAGCGTTTATGAGTTGACCACAGCCTATCCCGAGCTAATCGATATTCTGAAAGAGCTGGGGTTCCTGGGCGTAGCCAATGCCGTGATGCGGAACACTGTCGGCAGAGTAACCACCATACCTCAGGGCGCCCAGAAAATGGGACAAGATTTGTCCGCAATAATCAAGAAGCTGGCAGAGAAGGGATTTAAGGTTAAATCTTAACTCCTGATATCAGGCTCCAGCTCGACCTGCAAGGCGACCAGTATCCGGCATACCATACAATAATACCCGATGAGCGCTGTCAGCTCGACAATGGTATGTTCACTGAATAAACTCTGCAGTTTGGCAAACGTCCCATCCTTGACCTTGATATCCCGCGTCACTTCATCGGTGTAGGCTAATATCGCCCGTTCCTGTTCATTGAATAGCTTGGAGGTAGTCCAGTGTGAAACTTCGTCAATCTGCTTCTGGCTAATCCCGCATTGTAGACCCATAATAGTATGGTGTTTAAACTCATACTCAGCCTGCATCAGATTGCCGACACGGAGGATAGTCAGCTCGCGTAGCTTGGGCGGCAGTTCCTCTCCCTTGCGCAGGGAATTACCCAACCGCTGAAAATTGAGCCCGATGTACGGACAATGGCCCATTACCTTCGCCAGGTTAGTAACAAACCCGCGCCTGGTCTCGTTGCTCTCAAACAGCTCTTTGACCATGGGGTGTGCTTTGTCCTTTTCCATGAAACTGACTCGCGCCATTCTGCCTCCTGCTCTATTTTAATGCACCTTTATACTAGCATCTCTCACCTGAAATCACAAAACAGCTTGCTTTATCATTCATTCTGGCATAGAATTTACCTGAGACGTAGGATGCGGGAGTAACTCAGTTGGTAGAGTTCCTGCCTTCCAAGCAGGTTGTCGCGGGTTCGAATCCCGTCTCCCGCTCCAGAGGCTAAAATACGAGGGGTGTCCGAAGCAGAGAGATTTGTGTTTTCTCTACAAGCTGAAGGGCGTGCACCTCTCATCATCGAATATTACAGCGAAAAACTTCACATCCTCTTAGGCTCATCTCGTTGGACACACACCAGTAATACTAAGACACACAGGAGGATAATATGCCTGGAGCGTTTTGGAAAGGGGTAATCAGTTTTGGCATGGTAGCCATACCGGTGAAAATGTCGGTAGCCACCGAGAGTAAAACGCTAAGCTTTCACTACTTGCATAAGAAATGCCTTACCCGCCCCAAGCAGGTACTCTATTGTGCTGAGGATGAAGAATATTTTAGCAGCAGCGATACCGTGCGAGGCTACGAGTACAGTAAGAACCGGTATGTTATCTTTGAAGAGGACGATTTTAACAAGGTGCCGGTAAGAACTACCCACAGTATCGATATCATCGGTTTTGTTAACGCCAAAGAAATTGATACCATTTACTACAGCGGAAGCCATTACCTGGAACCAGAGAAACTGGGAGTAAAGCCGTTTACTCTGCTCAAAACAGTGCTGGAGAGAACGGGGATGGTTGGCGTTGCCAAGGTAGCTTTCCAGCGGCGAGAGCACCTCTGTTGCCTGCGGCCTCTGGATAAAATCCTGGCTTTGCATACACTGCACTACAAGCAGGATATTCTGCCCACCGATGGGTTGACTCCACATGAAGAGAAACTAACTGCTGCCGAGCTGGCGATGGCAACAAAACTGGTCGACGCGATGACAACCAGTTTCAAACCTGATGAATACCGTGACGAGTACTCACTGGCCATTAAAGAAATGGTTGAAGCCAAGCTGAAAGGGGTGGAAACCAAGGCTACGGAAATACCAAAGGTAGAGATAGAGGACTTGATGACGGCTCTTAGAGCCAGCGTGGCTGCAGCCGGCAAGAGATAATGCTAAGGCGAGCCAGTCAGTATCTCGGTAAACTCCCGAGCATTTCTGACCGGAAAGTCATGGGATTTGTTCTTGAAGATGACATGGACTTTTTCCGTCTGCTCCGCCATCAGCTGAATCTTCGGCAGCCAATCTCTTAACTCATCCTTACTGTAGAGATAGTTGAAACGCTCCTCGGCAGTAATCCTCTTTTTCTCCCAGTTGGCAGCATTCCGTCCATGAAAACGCACCACCCCCACCGATGAAGTAACTTCAGCCACCATGGGAACGCTGGTCTTCAGTCCCTGCGGTTCATCCACGCATACCAGAGCTAGCTGGTGCCGGCGCAAGAAAGTCAAAGTTTCCTTCAGATTATCCCCGGAGAGCCAGCCTCCGGTGCGGAATTCAACGGCCAGCCGATACCCGGGAAAGCGCTGCCGGCAGGCAATCAAATAATCAAAATTTTCTTTAGTAGGATGGAACCACGGAGGAAACTGGAATAGCACCACTCCCAATTTACCCGCCGCTTCCACATCATGAACTAATGAAGCAAAGATTTCCCAGAGTTTGTCAGCCACATCAGATGGCAGGTGATGCAGATAGAGATTGCCTTTATGATTGGCCAATTCCTCATGTTCTTCTCGAATCGACCTCGGCAGCGAACCGGGCGGGGTTGGATGCCCAGTAAAGAGACTGAAAGCCCGGATGTCAAAGATAAAACCGGGCGGGGTATTATCCAGCCATAAGGCCAGATTTTGCCGGGTAGGGAAAAAGTGGTAACTGGAATCTATTTCGGCAATCGGGAACCTTTCCGAGTAATAGCGCAGCCTGCCAGCCGGAGTTTTCACCTCCGGAGGATAAAACAGACCGCTTTCAACCAAGGAATGGTCCGCCCAGGATGATGTGCCCACCAGAATCTGCATCATGTTTTTATCTTGAAAAGTATTAGTTTGAGTATTTTAATTCAATGCCTGTTTAGATTCAAGCTATACTATTTCGGTTATGGTTGGTGATGAGGCCTGGGTAGTCATCGACTTTACCAAAGGGTTATAATTATGCTATGCTCCAGAATTACAAGAACAAAAGAGATTTTAAGCGCACTCCGGAGCCTTCCGTTGACCGGGAAACCACTAGCGAAGGGTCGCTTAGCTTCGTCGTCCAGAAACACGCTGCCCGGCAGTTGCACTATGATTTCCGGCTCGAAGCAGACGGAGTGCTAAAATCATGGGCGATATCCAAAGGACCATCCTATGACCCGGAAATAAAACGTCTAGCAGTAATGGTCGAAGACCACCCGCTAGACTATTCCAGCTTTGAAGGCACTATTCCCCCGGGACAGTACGGAGCCGGGCAGGTAATCATCTGGGACCGGGGAACTTACTCTCCGGATGAAAACGGCGAGCTTTCTTTTGGAGCCCGGAGCCGGGCAGAAGAACGCATGAGAGAGGGGTTGGCCCACGGGAAACTCTCCATATCACTAAGAGGAGAAAAACTCAAAGGCTCCTGGACACTGGTCAGAATGCAACGCAGCGATAAGAACTGGCTACTGATAAAGCACCGGGATGAGCATGCCGACTCTCACCTTGATATCCTGGAAAAAGAAGCCTCGGTTGTTTCAGGGCTTACCATTAACGACCTGAAGACAGGTCACCTGCCGCTGCGTGCAGCTCCGCTAGCTGCCAAGACTGCTGATGCTACCGGGGCCGTAAAATCATCATTTCCTGCAAAGCTCTCGCCGATGTTTGCCTTGCTGGCTGCCAGCCCGTTCTCAGATAAAGAATGGCTCTTCGAGCCGAAGCTGGACGGTTTCCGCACACTGGCATTTCTGAATGAGGGTAAAGTCCGGCTACAATCCAGGAACGGGCTTAACGTCACCGGGTATTACCCTGCTCTGGCCGAGAGCCTAAAACGCCAGCCAGCTTCACAGCTTATAATCGACGGTGAAATTATCGCCCTGGATTCAAAAGGCAAACTATGTTTTCAGTGCCTCCAGGGCTACCTGCAGTCAATGAATAGAATTCCAACCGAACGGGTAGAGCCGCCGTCAGCCATTATCTACTACGTCTTCGATATTCTCTACCTGGACGGCTATGACCTGAGAAAAGTCACCCTGAAACAGAGGAAGGAATTGCTTCAGGGTGTTTTAACCACTAGCGATGATGTCCGTTTCGTCGAATACTTTGCCACTGAGGGCAAAACAGTGTACCGTGCTGCAATCGAGAATGGCCTCGAGGGTGTCATCGCCAAGCGACAGGACAGCTTATACGAACCGGGAAAACGCTCGAAGAACTGGCTCAAGATAAAGGCAGTTACCAGCGACGATTTTATCGTCGGCGGCTTTACACAGGGAACGGGCAACCGCGCTAAAACATTCGGCGCTCTGATACTTGGATATTATGATGATGAAAATCATCTTCAACCCGCCGGCAATGTAGGCAGCGGTTTTGATAATGACACTTTATTGAAGCTGAGAAAACATCTGGAAACCATCAGTGTTAAGAAGAGTCCTTTCCGCACTAAACCTGAGCCGGCTAGCGGGATAACCTGGGTCAAACCGGAACTGGTTGTGGAAGTAAAATTTGCTGACTGGACCGCGGATGGCCGCCTGCGGGCGCCGGTATTCCTCAGGGTACGTGAGGACAAGGCGGCGGCTTCCATCCATCCCGTCAAAATCGCAGAATCGACCGCCAAATCTCCGGAAACGGCTTCCACGAAAAGCTTTGATAGCCTTAAAGATGTCCTCGTACAGCTAGCTAGTCCGAAAAACAGCTTCATCATCGAGGTCGAAGGGCACCAAGTCTCACTGAGCAATCTTGATAGAGAGCTCTGGCCTGAAGCTAACGGAAACAAAGCGCTCACCAAGCGTGACCTTATTACCTACCTGGCAAGAGTATCAACATGGTTGTTGCCTCACCTTAGAGATAGACCCCTTACTCTGAGCCGGTATCCCAATGGAATTTATGGCCAGCATTTTTTTCAGAAGCACTATCAGCCTGTGCCGGATTTCGTCGATACCGTGCCCCTCTCTTCTCATGACACACCCATCCAGGATTACCTGCTCTGTAATAACCTGGCCACTTTGCTCTGGCTGGGGCAGATAGCAGATATCGAACTCCACACCTGGTTTTCTCGGGTGAAGCCAGGAGCTGATTTTCAGGCCGGTGCCAGCGGTGCCGAAGAAGCTGATTACTATGCAGACTATCCTGATTTCCTGATATTCGACCTTGACCCGTACATATATTCCGGCAGAGAAGCCGCCAGGGCGGAACCGGAACTGAACCGGGTTGCCTTCAGTAAAACCTGCCAGGTAGCTGCCAAACTGAGAGAAACCCTGGATAGTCTCTCCTTCCCTTCGTTCGTGAAAACTTCAGGGCGGACAGGTCTGCATATCTTTGTCCCGATTCTGCGTCAGCTTGATTTTCATGGCACCCATTCCGCAGCGGAAACACTGAGTCGATTTCTCCGGCAACAGTACCCGGCTCAGATTACCATGGACTGGGCTGTGGAAAAGCGAGCAGGCAAGGTATTCCTGGACTATAACCAGAATGTGCGCGGCAAAACCCTGGCTTCCACCTACTCACCACGCCCCAGCCCGGAGGCCAGCGTTTCTATCCCCCTTCGCTGGGACGAGCTGGGTAAGGTCTATCCCACCGATTTCACCATCCTGACCGTCCCGGAACGGTTGTCGGAAGTAGGCGACCTCTGGACAAATATCCTTGAAGCTAAGATAGATTTGGTAAAGCTGGTGTCCGTGATTAACCCACACAAATCCCGATGACTCATTGCTATTAGCCAATATATTGCTATCGGATTTACAGTATATTTCAGCTTCTTAACCGTAAAAACTAGTATGCTATTCAAAGAGCTCCTTTCAGATATTGGGACCAAAGGTTAGCCCTTCTTTAACCGGGAACATGCCATATATTACTTCGTGACAGTGATTTTTGCCAGAATTCCCTTTTGTTCCAGGTCTTGCCGCACATCATCCAGCCCCAGTTTTTCCAGTGTCTCCGCGGTCGGAATGCCCTCATTATCCCAGCCTCTCAATTCATAATACTCATCTAGTTCCTTATCGAACTTATCATGGTCTAACTTCATAAAGCCCCAAGGCTTTAGTCGAGCTGGTGGCTCTTCGCGGAAGAATTTCTCAGGAACTGTATCGTCTTTTCTCCTTAACCCCTCCCTCACATTAATTGCTCGTATCAGGGTTCTCGTTCTGCTGGCTATCTTCAGCGCTTCACTTTGGTCAATATCCATCCCAGTAGCGTATGAGATTAAAACTCTCACCTTATCGGTTTTTATTATCGGACGACCCCCAAACCCCGTATAGAACCAGCAGAGCCCGGCCAAATCAGTTAAAGTTTTTACATTCTCATGATAATGAATGAGTTCGGCGGTTCCCTCGTAACTAGCCGAGTAGTCAACATCCAGGTATTTTTCAAACTCGTCAGGAAAAGACCACCAGCCTCCTTCTATATCCTCCCTTCGTGCCTGTCTCCATTCGGATAATGACGGAACACGTCTCAAACAGTTGGCATTGGCGTGATTATCTAACCTGTCATTAGTGGCTAATATCAAAGCCCCGTGAGGGTTACGCTTAATAAAATCGGCCATCAGCTCACTTTTCTTGACCAGATAGGTGTGTTCCTCAGCGCCTCTGCCGATAGCCCGAGCGGCTTCATAAACACCGTTAGCCAAGGTGTCTCCGATCCCTTCTCGTCTCGCAATCTTTTCGATTAGCTTGAAGGCTACCTCCTCATTGCCAAACTCCAGAGGCATTCCGTCAGTGTCTTCTTTAGTCAAGATACCTTTTTGATAGAGGTCTATAGCAAAACCAACAAGCTTCCCGGTTGAGAGTGTATCCAGTCCATAACCAACCGCCAGGTCATAACATTTTAGGGCAAAGGTTACATCCGTTATTTTGCAGGCAAACGAGAAAGCAAATGATATGCAATCCTTGTAGAAACGCACTCTTCCATCAGGTAGAGGGAGCGGTAACTTCCGGCAGGGGAAGGGGCAATTATCGCAAGCTGGCTCGATAAGATGGTCTCTCATCAGATGTTTGTCCACATAATCAAAATGGATTTCGCCATAATTCTCAAATTCATCAGGCCTCTCATCCGCATTGCCAAACCACCCGGTATCACATTTGATCGAACGACTAGGACCACCACGATAACTCGTTTCTGAAACTAATCTTCTATTTACTGCTTTTTTAATGAGCCACTCACATAACTCAAGAAACTCAGCCGGTTGGGCAATATTAATATCTTTGGTTCCATGCACTACACTCGCCTTCAAGTTTTTATCCCCGCTCATAGCACCCCCTCCCAGCCGGCGGGCGCTGCTGTAATCAGTGTGTTGAATACTAGCGGCATTATCCCTGTTTTCCCCGGCGGGACCAATCC
>JACQOM010000082.1 GCA_016202525.1 Chloroflexota bacterium
CCCTGGGGGACGCCTACAAAGTGGCTGAGGTGACCTGGCGGTATGCCAGCTATACCGTCCCCGGCTATGTCAGTTTAATCTCCAGTCCGAGCAAGACCGGCGATATCGAGAAGGTGACGACCTTCGGCGCTCACGGGCCGAAAGAGCTGCACGTTATCTTTATAGATGACGGACGGACCGCGTTAGCCAAACATCCGATTTTGCGCCAGGCACTGTATTGCCTGAGATGCGGCGGCTGTCTCTACGAATGCCCCGTCTACGCGGTAACGGCGGGTTATTTCGGCGATAAGTACTTTGCCGGTATCGGGGCGGTCTGGGCAGCCACCATCAGCCGCGATATCGAAAAGGGAGCCGCGATAGCCTATACCTGCCTCACCTGCGGTCGATGCAAGGTGAGATGCCCCATGAACATCGATGTTCCGGCAATGGTAGTCGAACTGAGAAAATTACTAATGGAGGGTGACCATTCTGGCAGTCTGATTAACTCCGCAAGCGGCGAATAAAAATTTGCTATAGGAGGTGTGCTATGTCCATAAAGACGACCAAAGAAGAACTCCTAGCCAAAGCCCTTAAGCCAGCGGAAGATGCCATGAAGTTACACCCGTTTTATCGCGGTAAGATGCAAACTATACCTAAATGCGCCATACGTGATTTTAATGACTTCGCCATCTGGTACACGCCGGGGGTAGCCGCCCCATGCCGGGCGATACAGGCAGACATATCAAAGGTCTATGAATACACCAGCAAATGGAATACCATCGCCGTGGTCTCTGATGGCAGCCGGGTACTGGGTCTAGGCGACATCGGGCCTGAAGCCGGCATGCCGGTGATGGAAGGCAAAGCATTGCTCTTCAAATATCTGGGCGGGGTAGACGCAGTGCCGGTATGCCTGGGGACCAAGGACCCCGATGAGATTATCCGAGCCGTGAAATGGCTGCAACCTTCCTTCGGCGGCATTAACCTGGAGGATTTCTCCAGCCCCAAGTGCTTCCACATACTGGATACCCTGCGCCGGGAAACGGAGATACCCGTCTGGCATGACGACCAGCAGGGAACAGCTACCGTTACCCTGTCAGCACTAATCAACGCCCTGAAAATCGTCGGTAAGAAAAAGGATAAAATCAGGCTGACGGCTATCGGCAGCGGCGCCGCCAATGTGGCTATCTTAAGAATACTTTTCGCTGACGGCGTCAAGCCGGAGAACACTATCGTCGTCGATAGTAAAGGGACTCTACATACTAATAGAGCCGACCTCGAGCAGGGACAGAAGGATAACCCTTATAAATGGGAACTGTGCCGGAAAACCAACCCGGAGAAAAGGGCCGGCGGCATTGCTGAAGCTCTCAAAGGAGCTGATGTCTGCATCGCACTGGCACAGTCCGGACCGGGAGTAATTATGCCGGAATGGGTCAAAGGCATGGCTAAAGATTCTATAGTCTTCGCCTGTGCCAATCCTGCCCCGGAAATCTGGCCCTGGGAGGCCAAAGAGGCTGGAGCCAGAATCGTCGCTACCGGCAGGTCGGATTTTCCCAACCAGGTAAATAACTCCACCGTCTTTCCGGCCATCTTCCGTGGGGCTCTGGATGTTAGAGCCAGAACCATCACTGATGAGATGTGTATTGCCGCCGCTTATGAGCTAGCCAAATGTGCCGAAGACCGGGATCTACATGAAGACTATATTGCCGTAACCATGGATGATTGGCAGGCCTTTGTCCGGGAAGCCGTCGCCGTCGCCATGAAAGCCCAGGAACAGGGGGTTGCCCGTATCAAAGCCAGCCGTGAAGAACTAAGCAAACAGGCTGAAAAAATGATTAGAGAAGCTAGGGAAACAACGGCACTATTGATGAAGACGGGCCACATACCACCCGTACCGGCCGAGTAATCATCAGCTATTTTGGAGAAGGAGTCGAGTGAGAAATATCAACGCTCAAGAAGTAACCGGTACCGTCGCCAGACTGTGCCAGGAAGCCAATTATTTCCTGCCGGAGGACGTCTTGAACAGTCTCAAAAAAGCACGCCAGACCGAAGAGTCGCCTTTAGGCCAGCAAACGCTGGACCAGATTCTGGATAATGCCAAACTGGCTAGGGAAGAGCAGGTAGCTCTGTGCCAGGACTGCGGCACGACAGCGGTCTATCTCGAAATCGGCCAGGATGTCCATATTACCGGCGGCGACCTGTATCAGTCCGTTAACGAAGGAGTACGTCAGGGTTATGATAAAGGCTATCTTCGCAAATCAATGGTCACCCAGCCCTTTTCAGAACGGGTCAATACCAAGGACAACACCCCCGCGGTAATACATACCGAGATTGTCCCCGGTGATAAACTTAAAATCACGGTGCTGCCCAAAGGTGGCGGCGGCGAGAATATGACCCGCCTCTTTATGCTAACTCCAGCGGCAGGTCGCCCGGGCATCGTTGACTCTGTAGTCCGAGCGGTTGATGAAGCCGGCAGCAATCCCTGCCCTCCGGTCATCGTCGGCGTCGGCATCGGCGGCACTGCCGAAAAGGCGCTGCTGCTGGCTAAGAAAGCAATACTGCGAGAGGTCGGCAAGCCCAGTCCGGACAATGAAGTCGCCGCGCTGGAGAAAGACCTGCTCCAGCGCATCAATGCACTGGGGATTGGCCCCCAGGGGTTCGGCGGCAGGACTACGGCTCTGGCTGTCCATATCGAAGCCTTCCCGGCCCATATTGCCAGCATGCCGGTGGGGGTTGCCCTGCAGTGCCACAGTGCCCGGCACAAAGAAGCGATTCTATAGAAATTAGAGGTTAAGTATGACAGAACAACAAACTCGAATGATTGACATTTACATCATGGGCAAGCATTATAAAGTCCCGGAAGGGCTAACCATTCTGACGGCAATGGAGTATTGCGGTTACCGGATAATTCGCGGCTGCGGCTGCCGTGCCGGATTTTGCGGTGCCTGCGCTACTATCTATAACTTCAAAAACGATTCCCAGCTAAGATACGACCTTGCCTGCCAGAAAACCGCCGAACAGGACATGTACCTGGTGCAGATACCGTTCTTCCCTGCGGCCAAGGCTATCTACAACCTGGAAGAGCTGGAGCCGACCGGAGAGCAGGTGCTCAAACTCTATCCCGACCTGGTCAAGTGCTTCGGCTGTAACACCTGCACCAAGAGCTGCCCCCAACAGCTTGAGGTAATGTGGTATATGTCGGACGCTCTACGCAGTGATATCAGAGAGGTAGCCAACAAGTCGTTCGATTGCGTGATGTGCGGCCTATGCGCCGCCAGATGTCCGCAAGGCCTGGTGCCCTACAATATCGCCCTGTTATACCGGCGCCTGTACGGTCGCTATCTGTCACCTCCCTACAAGAAACTGGAAGACAGGATAGCTGAGATTGAAGCCGGTAAGTTCGATGACCTTCTGGAAGAATTGAAAAACTTGAGCCAGGAGGAACTACACCGCCGTTATAATGAGCGTGACATCGAGCCGGCTACCTGAAATATCCGGCTTAAAGAATAAAAATATATTCGGCTGTTGACCGACAGACTGAGAATGGAGAGGATTGTGCCGTTACATATCCAGCGCGATGTAAAAGAGATTGAGGGCATCTTAAATGAAGTGCTCAGTATTCACAGCCCGCCGGTAGGCCGCTGCCGACTTCTCTCCAGCGGGTTCAGCCCCACCCATGCCCTGAACATAACCGAAAATATTATCGGACACAAAGAATGCCTGGGCTGCGGCAACTGCGTGGATATCTGCCCGGTGCTGGCGCGCGAGCCGTCCCGCCGTGAAAAGACGGAGCAACGGACATCGATGGCACTGGAAAGCACCGTCGGTGCCGACTGCGACCAGTGTGGCGCCTGTATCCTGATCTGTCCCCAGGTAGATACCACTATTAAGAACTACGTGGTCAATCACCGCATGGTGGAAGTCATGTCC
>JACQOM010000090.1 GCA_016202525.1 Chloroflexota bacterium
CAGCTTAAATTAAGGGGGTAAAACGGATGTCTGATTACAAAGGGGTTCTGATTTACGGTGAGGTTACCGGAGGCAAACTTAGCTCTATTGCTAAAGAGTTGCTGGGCTGTGGCAGAAAGATAGCGTCCGACCTCGGACAGCAATTAAGTGCGGTACTGGTCGGCAGCGGGGTAAGCGGTTTAGCCCAGGAAGCAATCGCCTCCGGCGCTGATAAAGTATATGTCATCGATAACCCGCTACTTAAAGACTATCAGACGGAAACCTATGTGCCCGTTATGGAGAAGGTGGTTAAACAGGTAATGCCACAGGTCGTTCTGCTGGGACAGACCACCATCGGGCGCGACCTGGCACCCAGACTGGCCTTCAGGTTAGGCACCGCTGCCACTATGGACTGTGTAGCTCTGTCCATCGACCCGGCTTCAAAACGGCTGTTACAGACCAAGCCGGTCTACGGAGGCAATGCCCAGGCCATCTTTACCTATGATTCCGACCCGCAAATAGCGACGGTCAGAGCCAAAGTAATGTCACCCATGGAACCAGATGCGTCCAGAAAAGGAGAGGTTACTACTATCGACGCCAGCCTGGACCCGGCGACTATCAAAACCAAGGTTCTGCAGCAGGTCAAAGAGGAAGTAACCGGAATCAAGCTGGAGGATGCGGCGGTAATCGTTAGCGGCGGTAGAGGCATCGGCGGGGCGGAAGGTTTTAAACAACTGGCCGAACTGGCGGATGCACTGAAGGGCGCAGTAGGTGCCAGCCGACCGGCCTGTGATAGTGGCTGGATGCCAGAAACGGCACAGGTCGGGCTGACCGGCAAGATTGTTACTCCTAACTTTTATCTGGCGGTAGGCATCTCTGGCTCGAGCCAGCACCTGGCTGGTTGCTCTAATGCCAAGACCATCGTCGCCATCAATAAAGACCCTGAGGCAAACATCTTCAAGGTCGCTCGCTATGGTATCGTTGCCGACTGGAAACAGGTGTTACCTGTCTTCACCAAGAAGGTCAAGGAACTTCTGGCTAAATAAAGTCAAGAACTCTGACAAGCAGTACCACTGCCGAAGAGACGCTAGACCAAGTTAAGTCTTTTCGGCAGTTTGCTTTTCGGCAACAATCTTCTGGGTGATATGAGGCGGGGCATCCTGATAGTGGCTGAAGGTTACGGTGAAGCTCCCCTTACCCTGAGTTATCGATTTGAGGTCGATAGCGTAGTTCTGCACCTCGGCTAATGGCACCTGAGCCTGAATAACGTTAATGCCATCCTCAGGAATCATCCCCTGCACCTGAGCCCGCTTGGAGTTGAGGTCGCCGATGATATCACCGGTATAATCTTCAGGGACACTAACGGCAATATTCATTATCGGTTCGAGAAGTACGGGCTGTGCCTGAGACAACCCCTTTTTGACTGCCCCGGCGCCTGCAATCTTGAAACATAGTTCCGTAGAATCGACCTGGTGAAAACTACCGTCGTAGACACTTATTCTGACATCGGTAACCGGGTAGTGAGCCAGAACCCCATCCAGGACCGCTTCATTGACGCCCTTCTCTACCGCCGGGATATAGTTTCTGGGGATGCGCCCCCCCACTACCTTATCGACAAATTCATGCCCACTGCCGCGAGGTAAAGGCTCCAGCTCCAGCATGACATGGCCATATTGTCCGTGACCACCGGTCTGTTTCTTGTGCTTATACTCAGCCTTGGTGGGAATAGTAATCGTTTCTTTATACGGGACTTTGGGCGTTTTCAGGTCGACACCCACCCCGAATTTACGAAGCATCTTCTCCGCAGCTACGGCAAGCTGGGTTTCACCAAGCCCGGACAGAATAGTCTCAGAGGTATCGCTATCCCGATGTAAGCGGAGGGTGGGGTCTTCTTCAACAAGCCGGGTCAAGGCGGCTCCCAGCTTATCCAGGTCAGCCTTGGTCCTGGGGTACACAGCCTGGCTGAAGATTGGCTCAGGAAAGGTAATTGGGACAAGTTTTACCGGCTTCTCACGGCTGGACAGCGTGTCCCCGGTACCGGTGGCGTTTAATTTGGCTACCGCCCCCATATCTCCCATTCCAATCTGAGATACCGGTTGCTGAGTCTTACCCCTCATCATAAATAGCTGGCCGATACGCTCCGGCTCACCCCGCGTGGAGTTCCACACCTGAGAATTGCTGGTAAGCACTCCGCTAAAGACCCGTAAATAGGTAAGCTTGCCAACATAAGGGTCAGCCGCAGTCTTAAACACCAGACTAGCCAGCGGGCCGTTCTGGCTCGGCTCAACCATCTCTGGCTTGCCTGACTCTCCGATAATAGCCATACTCCGTCCCTTGGGCGATGGCAGGTAAGCAACAATGGCATCCAGCAGCAAGTTAACTCCGATATTCTGCATACCTGAACCAGCCAGTATTGGCACAATGCAACCGGTCAGAATTGCCTGCCTCAAGCCGTTTTTAATTTCCTCGGGGCTGAGTTCACCCGTGCCTAGATACTTCTCCAGCAAACTATCATCACCTTCAGCCACCGCCTCAATCAGCTTGTCACGGAAAGATTTGGCCTGGGCCTGTAACGGTGCGGGAATTTCACCTTCTTCTCCCGCCGAACCGGAATAGCTCTTCATCGTCAGCAGGTCGATTACACCCTTAAAGTCCTGGTGGGCGCCAATGGGTAACTGCAACGGCCGGCATTTAGCCCCAAACTTGGACTGAATCTTTTCTACCGTCCGGTAGAAATCGGCATTCTCACGGTCCATCTTGTTAACGAAGATAAGACGGGTCAGATTAGCCGCCTCACTATAGCCCCACATCTGCTCGGTGCCGACCTCGACGCCGGAGGCGGCGCAGACCAGAATAACGGCTCCTTCACTGACTCGTACGGATGCTTTGACCTCAGCAACAAAGTCGGAATAGCCGGGGGTATCGAGCAGATTAATCTTATTACCTTTCCAATCGCAGGGGAGCATGCTCAGGCTGATGCTAATCTTGTGTTTTACTTCCGCCGGGTCATAGTCCGAGGTGGTGGTACCGTCGTCGACTTTACCCAGCCGTGTAATCGCCTTGGCGCAATAGAGCATAGCTTCTGATAAGGAAGTCTTACCGGCGCCATTATGAGACAATAGGACAAGATTACGAAGGCTGTCCAGTCCATGTTGTTCCATGTCAACACCTGCCTTCCCGATTAATCAGTCTAATTATTATACCCGCAGTCGGGCAGATACGGCAAGTCACAGTGGCCAGGAGTGTAGCGACGAAGCAATCTCAAGATTGATACGGATTGCTTCGCCTTCGGCTCGCAATGACATCGCTATTTACCGTAGCAGCAACGGAGTAATATATGTTTCAATGATAGCTGCCGGCACCAGCAAGATAAAGGCTAATATCAGATATTTTGAATTCTGTCTGAAATTGGACAACAGCAGACTTCTGCTCTCACCTCTGAACAGGACCCGCATCATGGCAGCGCCAAAGCTAAGAGAGGCCGCCTCACCAACGAAGAGAGCCGGGAGTTCAAAGATGGCGTGCGGCAATAAACCAGCCAGCAGATAACCGAGCGATTTCTCCTGAATTACGACAACCGATACAACGCCGAGAAGCCAGCCATTGAGCGTTAGCGCTATAACTGGCACCAGCCAGAATAAGGGACTTAAGATAAAGCTAACCAGGATGGCTGAAACATTCTTAAAATAGATAAAAGCCAGGATAGACGGCTGAGGCAGCGGTGCCATGAAACCGGCCATTCTTTTGAGGGCAGATAAATCTTCAGCAAGCAGGGCCATAGTGCTGGACGATGTAGCCAGGCCGAATATCAGTCCGCCGCCGAACAGGAATATGGATAGAAAGAACCACTGTTTATATCTCATTGTCGTAACCGCTGAAAAACCACTTTCCGTGGTCGAGACATTATTCCACAGAAAGGCCACTACGCCAGGCCGATAATCCCTTAGCTAAGCACCGTATTTATCATGGTAAACAATCTCAGCCAGCTCTTTTCTTGGCCGGGGACCGGGGTCCTGGTCAGGATAACCCAGCGGGGTCATTGCCACCACGCAAAAACCATCGGCGACTCCCAGGATAGCAGCGGCCTTCTTAGCATCGAAGCTGCCGACAATCACCGTACCCAGCCCCAGCGAATGTGCCGCCACCACCAGATTCTGCATCGCCAGGCCCACATCGAACATATACCAGTATTCACCCTTGTCAGTAGATGGCTGCCCCGTCTCGTTTGAGAAACCGGCCTTCCCCAGCTCGCCGCAAGCCACAATCACCACCGGTGCATTTGTTAGTGACTCGCGGGCCCGGTTCGTCGGGCTGTTGGTGGTGCCCGCCAGTTCGGCCTTTATCTTGCTATCACGTATCACGACAAATCGCCAGCACTGCCTGTTAGCCCAGGAAGGCGCCCAGCGGGCCGCCTCCAGGACCATCTCCACAGTTTTGTCATCTACCGGCGTAGTTTTATACTGCCGGATACTCCTGCGGCCCTTAATTGCCTCCATAGTATCCATTTTCTTCCCTCCAAAGACGAGTTTTCGGTTACTGCTTCCTGGGCACATTTACCTAACTGAGAGACAAAAAGACAACCCGACCCATGTCAGGTCAATAATGAAGCCGACAGAGAACAGGGTTTAGGTTAAGATTAAAGAGAGCACGAAGAGAACGACCACCATGAGCGCAGCCAGAATGGCAATGGTCCGCAGTTCGGCAACTACATAGCCGTACTGAGCGGCCGTCGACTTTAACGCCGAGGCAGTTACCTTTGCCGGAGTGACCGGCTTTATAATCGAAGAAACAGGCTCATGTACTTGACCGGCTGCAGCCTGAGCCACTATGCCAGCCTGGCTTTCCTGACCTTCGAATCTCTTAATTGGGCGGGAGTATTTCTTTTTCTTAGAGTGTGATTTACCAGGCATATTTCAAACTCCAAAACAGATTTTTTCTTCCCTGTGATATATTACTTAGCTCGTGGGTGCGATTTCTCGTAGGTACGCCGGACATGTTCTGTCGTAAGATGGGTGTAAACCTGCGTGGTCGAGATATTGGCGTGACCCAACAATTCCTGGACCGACCTCAGGTCGGCTCCGCCACTCAGCATATGAGTGGCAAAGCTGTGCCGGAGAGTGTGCGGCGTAATCTGGGCATCCAGCCCGGCTGATTTGGCGTAGCCCTTCAATATCTGCCAGAATCCCTGTCTGGTCAATCTCTCGCCGCGGCGGTTCAGAAACAGGGCTTTCTCACTATCGCTGCGGACAAGACGAGGACGAGTTTCTTTCAGATATTCGGCGACTGCCAGCGATGCCTGACGATAGATAGGAATTATACGCTCCTTGTGGCCCTTGCCGAAGCAGCGGACAAAATCGCCGGACAAATCGACATCACCCAGGTTCAAGGATATCAACTCGCTTACCCTCATGCCACTGGCATAGAGCAACTCCAGCATCGCCCTGTCTCTTCTGGCTTCTGTCGCTGCTACCTTGGTCGGTTGCTCCAGCAAACGGCGCACCTGACTGACGGAAATCGGTTTAGGCAATAGCCTGCCGACATTGGGTGAACCCACATTCTCAGTGGGGTTTTCTTTCAGATTGCCTTCAGTCACCATGAAGTTAAAGAAAGACTTAGCCGCAGCTATTTTGCGGGCAACAGTGGTTGCTGCATAATTCCTTTCCTTAAGATTCAGTAGATAGCTCAAAATACCTTGCCGGTTAACGTTAGCCCATGCCGGCATCACGCCCCGCTTAGCATCGTGCTCGGCAAAACTGGCCAATTGAGAAAGGTCATTACGATAAGCCGCCACCGTGTTGCCGGAAAAGCCCTTCTCCACGGTAAGATAAGTTAGAAAACGCTCGATATCTTCCTTCACCACGTCTCCTCGCTGCTGATTAATCTAAGAGAATGCTGAAACCACCCCGCACCTTTTTAGCTTCAGTAGTTTCTATTTTAACATAACTACAAATAAAAAACAGCACCTTCTCTTATATCTACCGTATGCGGTTGACTGCCTGGCAGCAGACGCCAGAACAAAGCCATCTACCACAGGGGAAAGTTAATTTGTTTTCCCTCGGGTTCCGTTGCTATCCCATTACGGAAGTGTCGTTAATCATGGGTCTGGTGAATTTTTCAGCAACCTTGCGGAAATGGAATCCGAAAACGGAGAGACTGACCGTCAAGGCAAAAGAACGCGGATGTTTCAACAGTGTGTCAAGAAGAAGCTGCCAGTAATACTGACGGCCTTTTTCCCTGATACCCAGAAACCATAAAGTTTTAAAAAACGCCTCAAGATGATAAAGCCTCACCCGGGGCAGTCCTCTTACTTTCGGAGGATGGTACTCTTTCAGGAATGTCCTGACCCGTGCGTAATACTGCCGTGGTGAATAAATAGTATCGAGGACATGCTTGTAGCCATCGATAAGCGTTTCATAGTTCATCTTGGGAATGAAGTTGAGCGAGCCGTCAGTATTGTCACCGGAGAATTTCTCTAATAAGCGGTTCTCATTCTTCATACGCTGGTAGAGTCTGGTGCCGCGCGGCGCATTGAGCAGTCCGACCATTGCCGTCACGATACCGCTTTTCTGAATAAAGTCGATTTGGCTTCTGAAGATAGAGAGCGGGTCATTATCGAAACCGATGATGAACCCCCCCTGCACCTCAAGCCCTTGATTTTGCAGTTTCTTTACTGAAGCGACTAAATCACGGCTCTGGTTCTGCTGCTTATTACA
>JACQOM010000091.1 GCA_016202525.1 Chloroflexota bacterium
AGGCAGAAATAGATGCGGAATCCGTGGTGTCTGGAGACCTTTTTCTGCTGGAATGCTTCGATTATGGCACGGGCGCGGTGCTGGCCGCCCCAGATTTTCAATGGAGTTTTGGGTAAATAGGATGTTATGTATTCGGCGATGATATCATTGAACTCACGTCCATTCTCGGAGTCGGTTTTCATACGCAGGAAGGTATTGTGTGTCAGCAGAAGTTCACGGTTAGCCCGAAACGGCTCCCCGTTTTCTGGATTAAGTCTGGCGTCAAGACAGACAACCTTGGCTATGGTCTTGCCGTCTAATATGCAGTGTATATAATAGCTCTTTCTTACCCCGTCCTGATGAATAAAGACGGGAACGTCCCGGGTCTCCTCGGCAGTCTCGACATTTTCGAGGAATATCTTAACCGCCTTTTCCACTTCCTGGTTCCTGGTGGCGTTTTTATCGAACCTTATTTCCATCTTCTTACCTCAGTGCCGTCAATTCTTTTACCAGCAGATTGTCTAATTTTACTCCATGTGAAGGGATGATTCAACAGTGTGCTGGTTGGGAGCGTAGCTCCGCATCATCCGCAGGCAAAAAGAAGCCCCCGGGCCTCTATCGGAGATTCGGGGGCTTTTGTTTCGAAACTCTGCTATCCGGAACTTGTCCGGGAGTGTTTTTCAGTGAGTTACGGGGACTTCAGGAACTTGACAATGGCATCTATTTCATCTGCTTTCAGAACATCTTTAAAGGCGACCATTGCTGTGCCGGTTTTGCCGTTGCTGATTATTGCCTTAATATCGGCGTCACTATCTTCAGCCAGGCTCTGTGCTGTCAGAGCGGGAGCCAGTCCGGTGACACCCTGGCGGGTTGGTCCGTGGCAGGCAGCACATTTAGCCGCGTAAATTTGTTTGGCGTCTACGGCTGGCGGGGCAGGTGGAGTTACCGGTGCCGGTGGTGCTGGTGGCGCAGGTGGGGTAGTTGCTGTACCACCACAGGCAAGCAAGATGAGACTGAACATGATAATCAGGCTTAGTGTTAGATAACGCATTTCCTCTCCTTAATAAATAAAATTAAGCTGATTTTACTGCTACAAGACTGGCATGTCAAGACTTTTTGAGAGGTTGTTTAATAACCGCTCGTGGTGAGCTTGTCGAACCATGAGCGGTGCTGCGGATTTCACCATTCGACAAGCGTTCGGCTGAGCTCACGCTGAAGCTCAGGGTGAGCGGAGTTATTCTGGTGCTCTTTTATGTAACTAAGCATTAATCTTCCACCTTGCTATCCTGTGCCGTTATCGGTAGTGTGAAGAAGAAGGAGGCGCCTTTACCCGGCTCCGATTCGACCCAGATACGTCCGCCGTGGGCTTTCACCAGAGTGCGGCATACCTTGAGACCCAACCCCACACCTTGCACGGAGCTTATGGGCCTTATCCCCAACTGTTCAAAACTCTGGAAGAGCCGTTTCTGGTCGGTAGGCGAAATTCCGGGTCCCTGGTCGCTGACACACACTACCAGATTATCATCTTGCTGACGGGCAAAAACCCTGATGTTGCCACCCTTGGGTGTGTACTTGATGGCGTTCTCCACCAGATTGAAAATAACCCTCTCAATCCTGAGCGGGTCAGCCGGAATAGTCGGTAGGTCGGCTGGCACATCGATGTTGAGTCGGTGTATCACGGACTTATCATGTAGTATTCTCACTACGTTCCACATTATCTGAGCGATGTCCGCGGGTTCTCTGTGAAGTTCCAGCCGTTTCGCTTGAGAGCGGGATAGCTCCAGCAGGTTTTCTACTATGCTGGCTAAAGAATTGGCGCCTTCGATAGCGTCATCGAGAAGCTCTCGGGCGTCTTTCTCAGACAGCCCCACTACTTTAGCCGTGCTGAGAGCGCCTATAATGACCGTTAAGGGGGTCTTAAGCTCATGGGAGACCATTCCTATGAACTCGTCCTTGAGTTGCTCCGACTTCTTCCGTTCGGTGATATCGATGAGGCTGGCCAGGATATGGTCCTGGCCGTTAAAATTAATCACTTCGAAAGAATAAAGTATGGTCATAGATTGCCCGGTCTTGGTGTGCCTGACCATCTCAAAGTTACGGAGCGCACCTTGTTCCCGCAGTCGGCGCACCAGACCGGTGCGCTGCTCAGGGTCATTGTACATGTTTAGTTCTGTCGCCCGGTGCCCGATTACCTCATCACGCCTGTAACCGAACAGATGCAAATAGGCATCATTGACATCCACGAAGCATCCGTCAACCAGCCGGGTGATAGCTAACGCCATCGGGCTGGCATGGAAGGCTTTGGCAAATCTCTCCTCGGACTGTCTTAGCTTGTCTTCTGTCCTCTTCCACACCATAGCCTGGACAATAGCCGGTGCCAGGGCTTCTACTGTCTCCATGTCTTCGTTGCTGTACCCGTTCTCTTTATTCGCCAGTCCCACCATGCCAATCGTTTTGTTCTCACGGATTAGAGGTACTCCCAGGAATGAGGTCAGGGAGGGATGCCCCTGCGGCACGCCGATGCTGTCCGGGTGGGAGGCCGGGTCATTGGTGAAAAAGCTTTTCCCATCCCGAATTACCCGTCCGTAAAGGCCGTGGATTTCCAGGTCGGCGGGTAGCTTTCCGTGTCCGCTCGGCTCGGTCATCCGGCATAATTCCCATCCCGGGTCGCTGATAGCGATGTCATCGAGCTTGCCCTGCGCATTGATTTCATCAATAAAGCCGAACTTGCTTCCGGTTATTTCCTGGGAAACCATCAGACAGGCACGTCCCAGTTCCTCGTCTGTTTCACAGGTCAGAGCTTCCCGTAGTATGCGGTTGCTTGCCTCCTGAATCGCTTTCTGGCGTATGGCTCGGTGTTCCGCTTTCGTGTGCTCTTCGACTTCGTGCTGCAGCTCATCCTTAGAAACGGTAACCATCTGTAGCTGCTCTGTCATGTTGTCAAATGAGCGAGCCATATCTCCCATCTCATCTTTGACTGTCATCCCAATCCTGTGTTCGAGATTTCCGGAACCAACAATCCTGGTTCCTCTCTGAAGGATGGCTAATGATTTTAGCGTGTGCCGGAAAGTCAGGACATAGTTAGTAAGAAGAAACACGCCGAACAGTCCTAGCAGGACAAAGGTAAGATTCTTTCTCGTTTCTCTCATCCGGTCTTGCTCTTCATGTAGCGCCTGTGATAAACGCAGAGCCTCAAAAAACATTGCCTGGTTCTGTACTGCCATCCGGCTCCAGGATGCCTGAATAACCGTTTCGGTGCTGGCAGTCTTATTCTGAGGAGCGCTTTCCAGGGCGGCTGCGGCATCGGAAAAGACCGCTTTCAACCGCTGCTGATTTTCCCTGATATTATTGACTGAGGCCTGCAGTTCCGGAATATCGGGGTTCAGACCTGACAGTTCACCGGAAAGGGAAGCGTATTTTGCTTCCCAGCGGGTACGCTGTTGGCTCTCATGGAACAGCAGGTAATCATTGGATAGATAACCTAGCTCGCTGACGTATTGTTCGACACGGTTGGCGATATCTTCCTGCAGGTCGAGACGGTCTATATGCAGACTGAGGATAAGCAGCGATACCGACATGATGAGTAGAATCATGCTGAAAATAGCTGTGTTGATGATAAACTGCGTCTTGATTTTCATAGCATTAACTCAGAAGTTAGAGCCAAAAGTCAAAACCTTAGCCAAAAACTGATAACTACCTCTTGTTCTTCATAGTAAGTAGACTGGCAGCAATGATTCTTGATATTTCATCAGTCTCTGTTAATAAGTATTTCATCTCAGTACCATGAACATCGAGGGCATCTCTCAAGAGTCCCAGCCAGTATGCCGTTTCGTTGGCCGATTTCAGAGCTATCTCATAAAACTTGATGAAATCTCGCTTGGAACTGGCGGATTTTGCTTCGGTGATGTTTGCGCCAATGCTTGTCGCAG
>JACQOM010000019.1 GCA_016202525.1 Chloroflexota bacterium
TAACAAGTCTACTCTTGTTTAGAAAAAGTTCTCAGAAATGTAACTGGGCGGTACTTTACGATAGACAGAACCAGAACGTTTGAATTGGCTTTCAGCTTATAGGAATAGGAGCGGTTCGAATCCCCTCGGCTGGAGTTGGGGTGACAATAGGCAGAACTTTTTCGCTCTCCTTTAGCCTATCTCCATGAAACGTTTGGATGAAGATGCGGTCTCGGGCAAGGCCTCGCATCTCGTCCCCGTGATTGTCTACAGTTGCATCTCGCATTGTATCCCGTTTGTTGACGCCTAACATATCCCGTAGTTGTTCTCAGTACAAGCCTTTGTCAATATCTCGCTGTCATGACAAGTTAGGAGGTAACCAAAATGCCTTTACTCAAGGACATGGACGTGCTGGATATCTCGCACAAATATAGCCTATCTCCCGGCGGCATGAAGGCTCAGGCCTTTGCGCTGTTTGAACGAGGGTATTCAACGAGGGATGTGGGCTACCTGCTTCGTCGTCTCAGAAATGGAACAACCAAGCAGCACTTTACAAGCACGATAAGACGATACTATGGATTATGGAGAGCGAAACAAACAAAATAGCCTTAGAGCGCCCGTTTATGTGGTCAACGTAGGAGCCCAGTAACCGCTGTTTGCTCCCCATACGACCAGCTAGGTACTGTTAGTAAAACGGATGGTTGTCCTGCTGACCTCATCGTGACGTTTCTAGGACTGGTGGACGGATCCGGATTATGGTGTGCCGCGTTCCATTCGTTGCACCGTGCCAGAATACATCTGTGAATGTTGGTATATACAATCTTCATTCACCGGTTCTCACGAGAACCTTCCACGCCAACCAACGCCGAATAATGAGGATAGCGCATGGGCCGTTGGACTAACGGGCGCTAGCGTGGCGAACGACGTGAACGTTAGGAGCTTTAGAGCATTAGAACGCAGGGAACGACGCACTTTCAACTTGGGGTGGGCGTTGTTCGCATAGAAAAAGAATTCGACGGGGTTAACCTATATTGACAACGGTCCAGAGTAACAATCCGATGGAATGTTACGTCGCGTTTAACGTGTACTGCAAACGTGGTAACCAACCTTAAGCACGAGCAGAGCTAATAAAAGAATCTGCTGCTTGAAAAAGTCCTGCCCACCGAATACTGGAGTGTCTTTAAGCGCTTCAATCACTTGAGGCGACCTTTGGTCAAGATGGGCGGTGCTTTGAGTGTTAGCTGCTTTCTCAATCAGGTCTAGTGGAGAGATGGATTGGCCCATATACAAGAGTGACGGTTTTTCAAGAAATTCCTGAAAGTCAATCATTTTTACATTAGGAATCTTAGGCTCAAATGTGGCTAATCCGAACGCGTATATTGAAGGCTTAGTTGCCCTGACAACCGGCGAAACAGGTTCGTCAAGTTCGTCATCCGTTGGTAGGACCTAAACGGGCATTGCTATTTTCTTGAAGGCAGCAATTCTAAGGAGAAGCGGATCATAAGACTGCTTTCCAGTTCTGTAAAAGATAAGGGACCTTAGACCAGCAAGAATATCTTCAAAGAAATAAGTCTTACCGGTTCCATAATCTTGTAGCGGTTTCGGTAGGCTTCTTTACCCTCATTGCTTTCCATCCTGGATTTCATCTGTTGATAAAGTGGGTCGTAGTGATTGATGCGCACGCACCGCCCGTATGTCTTTGCCAAACCGGGGAAACATCGAGATTTGAGCTGGCAAACGGCGCATACCTGCCGCGGGAATTGGAACACAAGAGTATTCCGTTTCTGCGTTGCCGTGTGGACTAATTCTCTCCGGCTATGTTGAGCCACGCAGCCCGCGGGACAGGTCATCGTGTCGTGCTCCGTATCATACTTGAAATCATCTTTGGTGAAGAGTTCGCGTCCACGCGGGTTGTACTTATCGGCCAGGCTGACGAAGCCGGTAATGTGACTGCCTTCAAGTATTTCAAGATTAGCTCCTGAGCCATAGGCTTTATCTCCGCTGAGTTGCTCAGGCACCATATCGTGGGCTTTTTCCTGCTGCTTGAGTAGTCCCGGAAGCTGGCCGCCATCATTTTTATTTGCGGGCGTGGTCTCTACCGCCGTGATGATTTCGGTGTCTTCCTCTACCAGCACGTGACCTTTGTATCCTGCCCAACTCCTCCCGGTCTTCTTCCCCGCTCTGGCGTCAGCGTCCACGGGACTCACCAGCCGGTCGGTGGCCCCATCTGCTCTATCCGCGACGGCTTTCTCCATAAGCTCAAGGCCGCGGGCTAGCTCCGGAGTTGCTGTGAGCTTCCCCTTGCCTATCTCCTCAATCACACCATTGAGCAGTTTCCGGGCCTCGACCACTTCCTCTTCAAGGCCTTCGTCCATACGTTTGAAACGGTCCTGCTTAGTGATGACCGGTTCCGCCTGGCCGAGCTTATCTGCGACTGCTCTGTTCTGTTTGGCTACGTCATGGATGACATTGCGGCGGCACATCCGAATGATGCCGGCAAGGCTATTGCGTGTTACGTCTGCTTCGATATGCGTGGAGTCTATAATCTGGCGTTTGCCTTTAACCAAACCCTTATCAATACACTGCCGGACGATATTCTCGAAGACCTGCCTAAACTTCTCTTCGCCGAGACGTTTCGCCCTGAAGTAAAAGATTGTGGTGTCATCAGGAGGTTCCTCATCCACGGCTAACCCGAGAAAGTACTTATAAGCTAAGTGCATTTTCGCATTGGCGACTACTTCCCTGTCTGAGTCGCCGTAGAGGTATTGCAAGAGGCACAACCTGAGCATGAACTCAGGGTCTTCAGCAGGACGTCCGAAGTCAGGGGTATATCTATCCTTCACTAATTCGTGGATAAAAGAAAAATCGACCACCTGGTTGATTTTGCGAAGCAGGTGGTATTGTGGGACTATACGGTCATATAGGTAGCTACCGTAGAAGGAACTTTGAAGAGGTTTAGGTTTGAGCATTCTCATTGCCTCCTGAGAGTAAATTATTACTCTCATTTTAGCTTGAAACAGGCGTAAATTACCAGCTTCGGAAGACGCTATTTCCCAGTGACATTATCACTCTGTTCTATGCTTTCTACCGTGGCTGGAATCACCACCCGCCACTTGTTTCTTTCCATCTCCTCGCGAGAGATGATATCTGAATAGATCGTTTTCCCATCAGCGTCCTTTGCGCTTATTTTGGTATGCGTTATAAATAGGTTCCGTGTCCCAAGTTAGTTCTTTCCTTGGCTCAACGCTGCCAATGAGAGTATCACCGGTATATATATTAAGTGTCTTATCAGTCTCGTTGTGTATCTCAATACCAATAGAAGGCTCACAACCTGTAATAGCGGAAGTGATCATAAGTAAAAACAAAACCGAGACCAAAGCAATTTTGATTGAACTATTAGGTTTTTTCATAACAAATCCATTTCAAGTTATAAACTCTGCAGCCACAGCTGCCTGCTTGCTCATTTGATTGGGTAGTGTTTATTAGCGTAATCAATAGCTGTTATTTCACTCGTCCGCAGAGCGTGTTCCCGCCTTGACTCCAACAAGTAATTCAAATACCAGAAGGGGGTCCCTAATACGGACATTTCAAATTCATGATATAACTCGTGAGCCACGAGGTTTGTAAATGATTCAGTGGACCGTGGCTTGTCAGTGCGAATAGAAACAAGACCGGGTAAAGCGAGTCCGGGCGTATCGTCTAGCCTCTTCATCAAATCGTACATAGGATAAGTGGCACCGTACCATGGACCTTCCGGAATAAGCCTCATTTTCATGTCTTCGATTTTTATGGTATCTATGTCCCCCTTCAATTCGGTACGGAAAGTCACTTCGTTATAAAGCAAGTCAATACCCTGAATATCGAACGTTATTTCTGACTCTTTCATATGTCCAGTGTATTTTTCTTCCGTATCCTCGAGTCTCACCCAGTCATTGGCCAAATCGAACTCTTCACTTCCCCAGCCTCCGATTAAATCCAGTAATTCTTCAATTAAATAGTCAGGAGCCATCTCGCCCTACTCTTCATATTCGAGAATCTGCTCGATGACGTCTTCCCACTCTGAAACGTCGGTACCGCCGATGGTAACCGTAAGCCCGCTTGGGTCTATAAATTTCAGCGGGTTGTTCAATACATAGCTGTAACGGTTGAGTGACTGCGGATTAGCCGGACTCTGCACTATCGGGTACGGGACAAGTTTTTCTTAATACTTGTTAATGTAGACGCCGTGTGCTTTCCTTACTGAGTTCTCTGAATTGTTGCCTGTATGCAACGGTAAGCCAGAGCGTGTGAGCTGTGGCTATTAAGTCTAGGAGAATGGTTAATAATACATTTCTAGTAACGAGATAAAAACCCATGGCGACTACCGATGTGCCGAGCGGACCGAGTACTAAGTTGAGACTGTAGTAACCGAACGGAAGATTGCGCCGGCGGCACTGTGGCACTATGACAACGTGAATGAACAATATATTGGACACAATGAAGAACAGCGAAAGGACAGCTAGAAGAATAGCAAGAGATGCTAAAGAAGCATTTGTCTGCAAGCCGAGCGTTACATTAATTAGCGCCTGCAGAAATATGAATAATACTAGCAGGGGGATAAGAAGTCTAAACAGAAGTTTACCAAACCTGGCCTTAAGAGTAGTTAAATCTGTCATATTCTCCTTATCGCCGTTGTCGATTTTCCGCTCCGAGACAACTAAGCTGATGGTATTCCGTATCCTTGCGGAGATAGACATTCCGTTCATTCATCTGGAAACAGTTTTGCTAGGAGGTAAACAACAGGTACAAATCCCAGCGTGCCAAGTGCGACTGACAAGGGAATTACCCACCATGGCGCCGAAAAAAGATAGCTGAAAAAGAGAACGGAAATAAGCAGAATTCCCGAAGCTAGGGATATGGTCTTGAGAAGAAATTTGGATTTCTTAATCTTGTTTCGCTCTTTCATTTTGACTCGTCTTTCCATCCTAATGCTACGAAGGTTCATGATTATCGCTAATCAACTTACCTTGAGACTGGCCGATAAAGGTTATTATGTCTCCCTTGTCAATGGGCAATAATGCTGATTCCCAACCCTATAGTGCTGACTCCTATCGATGTGATTCCTATGCCCCAGAGCATTGCGTGAAGGCCTGGAACCACGCCGACCAATGTTCCTGCTTCGCCCGCCCCAATCACAATCAAAGCTCCTCCCAATACCGCTAAGCCTCCGCCAGCCACTATTAGAGTCCCTCCGACAAGGATACGTCCTCCTAGTGGTATTTCACCGGGGTGCCCCTCAGGTCCCAGCGCCAATTCAGGCTGCGGTGATGGCCCAGACGCAAATGGTGTTTCACGCGTTTTGTTGTCATCGCGCTCCAACGGCAGGCTTGGCTCCGTTCCTCTCCCATTGTCATCCTCATCGTCTCCCCAATCATCCTCATCATCCAAAATGGACGGCGGTGAAGCTAATGAAGGAGGAGTAGGTGTCGGGTCTCTTGGCTGTGGCGCTGGTGTTTGTGGTGTCGGGTCGGGCGGTATCGGATTCGGTGTTGGTGGCCCTGGTGGTGGGTCTTCAATACGGCCCGGTGGCGGAGGATCATAGCCGACAACCATTCTGCCGCTCGGGTCGGTATACTTCAATGGGTTATTAGTAACGTAAGAATACCGGTTAAAGGTCTGCGGATTGCTGAAACTCTGCACAATAGTATCCGCGCTAATAAACCTCCCAATCTCAGCATCATAATACCTTGCTCCATAGTAGTAAAGCCCTGTATCATCAAGGCGCTGGCCGGTAAATAGCTTTTCCGTGTCTAAATCCTCGCAACTTTCCTAACGTTCTCTACAGGGATAATATTTCATGTAGATAGCTGCCATAAAATGAGGCTTGAGGCGGTTTCGGTTTGAGCACAGGATTCTCTTGAGAGCTGTTTTTCTCTCATTTTAGCTTTAAATAGCTAGGATTGCTAACTTTGAAAGGTCACTGTTTCTCAGTCACATTATAACCCTATTCCACGCTTTTTGCTGTTGCCGAAATCACCACACGATACGTCCTCTTTCCTTTCAAGTCATCTCGTGTAAATGTAGTCGCATAGACTACATTGCCATGTATGCCTGCCGCCATATTCCCACCTAGGTCTTCGGCAACGATAATGTATTGTGGGAGGGTTGCATCTGCTTCCCAGCTTACTTCTGCATATTCTGAAATCCTACCGATAAAGACATTATTATAAAATATCAGCAGTGTCTCACGCGTTACATTTTCTACACTAATGGTTACCGTCGAGTCGGAGGGTGGGATGGGGGACCAAGGATTGCATGCCCCGAGAACAAAGGAAATAGCCACGAGGAGAATCACCGGTAACCCGATTCTCGCTATGCGACCAGATGATTTCATGATTGTCTTCACCTTAAACCCAAGTTTTCGCTCAATATAACAAAATTGCTTTCATTAAGAAACAAACAGTTTAATCAGACCTTGGCGGGAAATACACATCATACTTGTAGCCTTTATTTATAAAGTCGTCCTTTGTCCACGTTGCTACATAAACCGTGTTTCCATCCTTGTCTTTGGCTGTGACAGTGTACTGAGAGTGGATTCCATCTGTCTTAAACGTGACTTCCACTCCAGGTATAATCTCAGCTATGAAAACTTCATCATCCAAGAATATCTGGAGTGTCTCATCTGCCTGGTTGTGTACGCGAACAATTAGCATAGGTTCGCAGGCCATTATACCAAGCGAAATAGTTACCAGAAGAATGAACAGGAACCCGAGTCTGGCTATGTTGCGAAAGAGTTTCATAATTATTTCACCTAAACGAGCACTCGCAGCTTACTTGAATAACATCATTTTAGGGGCCCCCGCCTATAGTCGGTCATAGGCTATGTCCCTCTCGTTGTCCCATATTTCGGCAAGTACCGGGTCGGATTTCGCTGTCAGTTGAAGAAGTCTTTTTATGGTTTTTGCTCCATCGCCTGGTCTGGGCACTCTGTCGAGGTCTTCTTTACGGAACCGGCGGTGGCGTTCTTCGCCGATGCGGAACGCGGGCAACCTTCCTTCCTGGGTCAGCTTATATACAGTCCTTTTAGAAACGCATAGATATTCAGCGGCTTCTTCCACCGTGAACCA
>JACQOM010000011.1 GCA_016202525.1 Chloroflexota bacterium
CTCAAATCAGCCCCGACCCTTTCGCTGAGATAGCGCAGTGTCGCTTTCAAAAACGGGCGGTCTCTGGTGTCTTTATCGAAAGTAGTCTCCCGGCTGGTAGACTTAGCTTCACCGGGAAGCTCCACTTTCCTATCGTCGATACCGTTAGCCGAACGGCGCAGACCCTCACCCCAGACGCCGAAATAGTTTTTCAGAACACTCACCGGCATACCGGCTAACTCGCCGATTGTCTTGATGCCCAGTCCCTTCAATACTTGTTCCGCCTTCTTACCCACCCCGGGCAGCCTGCCTACCGGCAAGGGCGACAGAAAGGAACACTCCTCGCCATAAACGACCTCTATTAAGCCATCCGGTTTGGATAGCTCCGAGGCTACCTTGGCGACCACCTTACTGCTGGCAATACCTACCGAGGCGTTAAGCCCCAGCTCTTTTTTAACGCGTTGCCTTATGGCTACCGCCATCTGATGAATCGAGCCATAGAGAGATTCAAAGCCGGTCACATCCATATAAGCTTCATCGATGCCGACCGGCTCCAGAAATGGTGAAAAATCGGCTAGGATGGCCATAAATCTCTGGGAGGCTTCACGGTATTTGGGGTAGCTCCCCTCGATGAAGATAGCCTGCGGACAGAGACGGCTGGCCGTTTTCAGCGGCATCGCCGAGTGCAAACCGAAGGCGCGGGCTTCATATGAGGCAGCGGCAACTACTCCTCTGCCGCCGGGCCGGCCGCCTACTACCACCGGCTTACCTTTAAGCTCAGGATTGAGCACCTGCTCCACCGAGACAAAAAAGGCATCGAGGTCGACATGCATAATGGTGCGGTTGGACATATTTCTACTTCTGGTTCACCACCAGCCTCCACCCAGATTCTTCACTACGCTCAGAATGACATTGGTTCAGGCGATAGCGTCCACCTCAGCTACTTCCTCAGCTGTCAGCTTCCAATCGGCACCGGCAGCGTTAGCCACGACCTGCTCTACTGTTTTTGCCCCGGCAATGATGGTGCTCACCCAGGGTTTAGCCAGCAGCCAGCTTACCGCCAGCTCGCCGACATTATGACCGTGCTCAGTAGCAAAGGCTTCCAGCTTGATCAGTTTACTCCAGTTTGCCTTGGTAAAGACCTCCCCGTAAAGAGACATCGGCCGCGCCAGGCGGGCATCCGGCGGAGCCGCCTTGCCCTGACGATACTTGCCGGTAAGAAAGCCACCAGCCAGCGGTCCCCAGGGTATGACGCCGATATTGTAAGCCCGGCAGCAGGGAACCAGCTCTGCCTCAATCGACCGGTCGATGAGGTTATACCGATTCTGTATACTCACAAACGAGTTTAAATTATTTGCTTTGGAAGTCCACAAGGCTTCACAGAGCTGCCAGGCGGCAAAGTTGGAGCAGCCAATATAGCGCACCTTACCGGTGCGGACTAAATCGTCGAGAGCCCGCAGTGTCTCCTCGATGGGCGTCGTTCGGTCGGGCAGATGCATCTGGTAAACGTCGATATAATCAGTCTGGAGACGACTCAAGCTGGCTTCAACCGCCTTCATTATATAGTAGCGCGAGCCACCACGGTTGTTGGGTCCATCTCCCATGGCACGGGCAAACTTGGTGGCAATGATGACCTGTGAACGCCGGTCCTTGACTGCTTTACCTACCAACTCCTCGGAGCGCCCCTGAGTGTACATATCGGCGGTATCGAAATAGTTGATGCCAATATCGATGGCGTGGTTGATAATCGCCAGTGAAGTCGGCTCATCCGCCCTCTGTCCGAAAGTGTTGCCGCCCAGCCCAATCTCAGAGACCTTAAGCCCCGAACAGCCCAAGTTGCGATATTCCATACTAATCCCCCTTTAACCAATTATTACATATTATATTATATAACTTGACCACATTTCTTATTTCTCTACCTTCACCCAGAGTTTCTCTCCGTCAGTGATAAATTCTATGGTCCCACGCTCATCTGTGCGGTAGATGTTTGCCTGCCCTATTGCCTTTCTCAGTCTATCCATAACCCCTGTGTTGGGGTGGCCAAACGTATTATCCTTACCTACTGAGATAACGGCTAACCGAGGGTTGACCACCGCCAGGAACTCGGCCGTGGTGGATGTCGCCGAGCCGTGATGTGCCACCTCAAGCACCGTGCTGTCCATGCCGGCACGGCGGGCAATTAGCTCAAATTCCGTCTCCAGTCTGATATCGCCGGTCAGCAGGAAGCTCACTGCGCCCATCTGTAAACTCAACACCACGCCGTTATTATCGATATCGGAGTCGGTGCCGGTGAAAAGAGGAATCGGAGGATTGAGCACCTCTATTACTGCGCCTCCGAAATTAATCTGCTGGCCTGCCCGGGCTGAAGTATATTTAATATCCTTCTCTTTAATAAGTCCAAGCCATTCAGCGTACAACGGAGACTCATCGGCCAAATTAGTCGAGAGCACCTGCCCCACTTTGTACCTGTTTAGAACTTCTATCTGGCCGGTAATATGGTCGGCGTGGGGATGGGTCAATACCATCAACTCTACCCTCCTATCCCAGAATGGCATCTTCTTGCCCAGTGACACAGTGAGTGCCTGAGGGCTTGGCCCGCCATCAACCAGAACCTGCTGGTTGCCTTTTTGAACCAGAACGGCATTACCCTGCCCGACATCGAGAAAACTGACATGAAGATTATCATCGGGCATGGTGCCCGCTACGACCAGCACCAGAATAGCCGCTACCAGCAAAGGCGGAATAACCCACTTTACCGGCACTCTGGAAACGAACCCGATTACTCTGGACATAAACTCGCCCATCTTGTTACGGTTGCTGACCAGCCAGATTGAAAGCGCCAGTGTCGAATAATAGACTAAAATAACGGTGGGGTTGACCGAACCTCCCTCAATAGGAGAAACTGTGGCAAAAACCTTCACTACCAGCAACAGATAGGTGACAAACAACCAGGCTATCCAGGCAATTACCTGGGCAACCGGTATCACCAGCAGCCCCAGAACTCCTGCCAGTGAGCCAACGACCATAATTCCCGGCAGCGCGGGCACGGCAAAAAAATTAGCCAGCGGAGCAATCCATGATATGACACCAAAGTAGTAAGCAATGAGCGGCCAGACAGCGATGATTGCCGCCAGAGTTACGCTGAAGCTGTCAGTAACGAGGTTAGCCAGAGATACGGCCGCCCCTTCTTCACCCAGCACGGCATTAACCGCTTTTCTGGCTAAAGATTGCAACACAGGGAAGACGAAGATTAAACCAGCCATCGCCATAAAGCTCAACTGGAAAGCAGCATCCCACAGAACGTTGGGGTCGATAGCCACCATTACCGCCGCCGCCAGTGCCAGAGCGGTGACGGCGCTACGCTGCCTGCCCAGCACGTCAGCCATCAGGAACAGGGTCACCATAATGCCCGCCCTGAATACCGGGGGCTGCATACCGGTCAGTAAACCATAAAACCAGACTGCGCCCAGCGCCAGCCAGATATAGATAAAACCTTTCTTACCGAAGAGCCAGATACCGAAACTGAGCAGAATACCGGCCACGATAGTGAGGTTAACACCGGAAATAGCCAGCAGATGAGCCGTACCGCTACGGACAAAATCAGAATTAACTGGGTCGGGAATATTACCCCTGATACCCAGAATAATACCCTGGGCTAAAGATGCCTGTGGCTCGGGTAAAACTTCAGCCAGATTCTGCGAAAGGCGGTTCCTTAACGAATAGACCCATTGCAGCCACCTGGAACCGGCCTTCGCCTCCAGTATCTCGGGATAAAACATGGTGGAATAGACTCCTTGATGGGACAGGTAAGTTTCATAATCAAAACTACCCAGGCTAACAGGCTTCTTCAACTCGCCCCGCACCCTGAGCACGTCGCCATAGCCATAAGACAGGTATTTTGGTACAACCAGAAAGACAATCCCGGAAACCTCCCGCCTTTCCTTACCAATGGCTATATTCTCAGCCGACAGATAGAGATTAACGGTTTTGTCGCCAGGCTCAGGGTCCCTGTTTACCACTCCACTGAGTTCTACTGTTCGTCCATTATAGAAACGGAGATAATTCTCACCGGTGCCGGGCAAACGCGACTGAAAATAGAAGGCGCCTCCGAAGAAGGCAACGAGACAGAGGCTGGATAAGACTATCGGTTTACGGTGTTGCCGGACAAGAAACAACAGGGGGAGAGGGACAAGCCCGACCCAAATAAGAGTCAGTGGCAGAGCCAACTCCGACCCCAAAAAGATGCCGGCCACCCAGGCGCAACTCAGGTAGATTAGTGCCACAAACAGTATAACCTCTTGTTTAGTCGGCTACAGTAATCAGGTCTTTAATTCGCTCGTA
>JACQOM010000083.1 GCA_016202525.1 Chloroflexota bacterium
CCGATGCGCTTCACGGCCGAGGATATCCGCCGGCAGATGGAAGCAAGCGGCCAGGGGATGGGCGGGATGCCCCAACCCGACCTGAATATGCAAAACCTGCTCTCCAATATGGCTACAGCGGCTCAAAACTCGCTGCTGGAAGGTTGTCCCGTCTTTATCGACCGTCTGCGGGCTAATCCGGCCCTTGCCCAGCGTATCAAAGAGATAATGCGTAACTGGAGTAAGGAAGAAAATGCCTGAAGACGCTGAGATAAAGCGAAAACAGTTAGCCGAGCTGGGAAAGCGCCGGGGGAAAATGGAGGCGATGGGTGGCAAGGAGCGCGTGGCAGCCCAGCAGAAAAAAGGTAAACTGACGGCGCGGGAGCGCATCGATGCCTTGGTGGATAAAGGGACTTTTCGTGAAGTCGGCATGTTTGCCAGGAGCCGGGGTGCGGCTTCCTATGGTGAAGTCCCGGCCGATGCCGTAATCACCGGCTACGGGAAGATTGACGGCCGAAAGGTATATCTCTTTTCTCAGGATTTCACCAGTATGGGCGGGACTTTATCCGAGATACACTCCAGAAAGATTTGCCAGATAATCGATAGCGCCATGAAAGCCGGTTGTCCGCTTATCGCCCTGAATGACTCCGGGGGAGCCAGGATTCAGGATGGCGTCGATGCTCTTTCCGGCTACGGCCAGATTTTCCGCCGCAACACCTTGGCATCAGGGGTAATCCCCCAGCTCTGTGCCATCCTGGGGCCGACGGCTGGTGGAGCGGTCTATTCTCCGGCGCTGATGGATTTTACCTTTATGGTCAAGGGTATCAGTTATGCCTTTATCACCGGTCCCAGAGTGGTCAAGGCGGTGATGGCGGAAGAGGTGAGCGAAGAGGAGCTTGGCGGTGCGGTCGTCGTTCAGAAAAAGGCGGGCGTTGCTTGCCGTACTGAAGATAGTGAGGCGGAATGCTTCCGGAGCATCAGGGAGTTATTGAGCTATCTGCCATCGAGTAACCGGGAATATCCGGAGAGAGTCGATTGGGGCGATACCGCCGACCGCACCGATGATTCCCTGTTTGACATTGTTCCGGCCAATCCCGGTAAGCCCTACGATATGCACAAGCTGATTGAGCGCATATTCGACCGGCGAAAGGATGGGCAGAAGCCTGCCCTGAGCGGAGTCGAAGGGAACTACTTCGAACTATTTCCACTGTTTGCCACCAACATCATCACCTGTTTCTCTCGACTGAATGGGTGGTCGGTGGGGATAATTGCCAACCAGCCCTGGTCGAAGGCGGGCACGCTGGACATCGATGCCAGTGATAAGGCGTCACGGTTTATCCGCTTTTGTGACGCTTTTAATATCCCGGTTATCAACCTGGTCGATGTGCCCGGTTACCTGCCGGGGACGGCGCAGGAGTGGGGCGGGATAATCAGGCATGGCGCCAAGATGCTCTACGCCTATTCCGAGGCAACGGTGCCCAAGCTGACACTGACCATCAGGAAAGCCTACGGTGGCGCTTACCTCGGCATGTGCAGCAAGGACCTGGGGGCTGATGCCGTGTTCTGCTGGCCCAGCACCGAGCTGGCGGTGATGGGAGCGGAGGGAGCCGCCCCCATCATATTCCGTAAAGAGCTGGAAAGTTCCCAAGAGCCGGACAAGTTACTGCAGGAAAAGGTAAAGGAGTACCGCGAGGAGTTTGCCAACCCGTATAAAGCCGCCGAGCACCTGCATATCGATGATGTTATCGACCCGGCAGAAACCAGGCCGCGGTTGATTGAAGCCCTGGAAATGGCAATCGATAAGGTGGAGGAAAGGCCGGCCAAGAAACATGGTGTTATGCCGACGTGAGTTTTTTGCGCCGAAAGAGACAAGGACTTGCCTGACTACCCTTGAGTTTTCGTGAATGCTATAGCGTGACTCATTAACAGGCTGGCAAAATTCGAGAAACCCAATTCTTTAGAAGGTTCTTTGTATTCACCTTTTATACCATCTACCTTGTTTGACATGATTAGACAGGCTGCGTCATACAGTCTTTCTCTCACTAACCTTTCGCAGAATATCTCATAACGTCTGGCATATGAGGCTGCTAGTAACTCAGGCAACACGTTAAAATATGAAGAACTGGCTTTCACCGGTTCTACAGATTTTGGATGCTCTTCAAGCAGGATGATATAGCCCAGCCATGGGCGTTGCGAAGGCTTGAACATTCCTTCCCGATATGCCGTCCAGAGGTCATATGCGCTTCCAAGTGCCTCTTCTACCCTATTGTTGAAGTTATTTCCGAAAGAAGGACCTACTTGTGATTTGATTTCTATGGACGCAATAAGATTGTCTTTAGATACAGCTAATATGTCCCACTTTTTTGTAGGTCTGAAATATCCAGGCAGAACGGTCTCCTTGGTATGTATAGCAGTATTCGGCAATCCTGATTCGACCATAAGCTCGTCTATTAGATTGATAAAACCATCGCATTGGGCCCCTCCAGTAACCGAGCTTCGCCCTCCATAATCTCGTCTTCCGGATATAGAACCTTGTTTGCGTTCCTGTTCTTCGCGAGTAATCCAAAAATGTTTGACAGCTTCGCCTACTGCAACTTCTAGCTTCCTCATTTTTTTCGCTCGATTGCTATATTAACATGATGGCACTGATTGGACTCTTCATTAAGTCTGTTCAGCGCGATGTTGAAATATGAAGAATCTACCTCAATCCCTATGCTGTTCCGCCCCCATTTTGACGCAGCCACGTTAGTACTTCCTGTACCCATGAACGGGTCTACAACTACATCACCAACAAAACTGAACATGCGCACTAATCTTTCCGCCAATTGTAATGGAAAGGGCGCTGGATGTATCCTAGTCGAAGCCCCTGCAATATCCGACCAAATCTGTCGAAACCATTCCCTATGATTTCTATCCGAAATTACACTCAGTATTCTGCTTTCTGGCGTTACTTTTCTATATGCGCCTGGTTTTCTTGCCATAATAATGAACTCTACGTCATTTTTGATTATGCCGCCTGGTTCATATGGTTTCCCAAGAAATCTTGTCTTCCGATTAGCTTCGTAGTTTGCATTAGTTATCTTATACCATAAAATTGGTGCTAAATTGGAGAACCCTATTCTTATTAGCTGTTCTTGGATTGAAGAGTGCAGTGGAATGACTGTATGCTTTCCATTGTTTGCTCTTCGAGATAAGCAAACATCGCCCACAACACAAATAAGTCGTCCTCCTGGTACTAGAGCTCGGTAGCAGCGGCGCCAGACTTTGTCCAATTCCTTCAAAAAAGAGCGATAGTCTGTTATTAAGCCTAATTGGCCTTCTACTTCTGGGTACTTCTTTAGAGTCCAGTATGGAGGCGATGTCAAAACCAAATGAACACAGGTTGGCTTTAGTACGACATTGCGTGCATCATCTCGGTATAGCTTATGAGTTGTTGGGATTCGAGCTACTGCATACTCAATTTCTTTGATGAGATTATGCTCTTTTGCAATTCGAGGCAACAGTTCTTGCGTAATGCAAACATTCCTGAGAGTCTCTGGAACGTAGCTGTTTATATCAATTAAATAAGTCATATTTCTCATTGTGACTAGCATCTTCGATTGAACTTTAGTGCAATTATACAGCAAAGTCTTGACAACCGCATCTAGTACTAAGACTTATTGCACGGCGGGCAGGGGTAAGGTCATCATAAAAAGAGATTCTTCGCTTTGCCAGAATGACGCTGGGGTGTCATGCCGGAGTCAGTTTACCCTGACTTGTCCTGAGCCTGCCGAAGGAGCCTGTCGAAGGGAAGCATCTCAGGGGGAGGGTGGGCTGCTTTTCAACCCATCTACTCCGAAATGCACCCCACCACAAGAATATTGGGTGGGTATGGTATGGCAACCTTCCACCCCGATGCGACAATATTCCCTCGACTTTCCCGCCACCCCGGTGCTATTATTTCTCTGTAATTTCCCTGACCGTTCTCTCTTCCATGCTA
>JACQOM010000084.1 GCA_016202525.1 Chloroflexota bacterium
CGCCGAGGTCTCGTATGGCTTCGACCTCTCTTTTTATGATGTCTCTGGGCAGCCGATATTCAGGAACGCCGACATGCAGCATACCCCCGACCACCGGTAAGGCTTCAAATACGGTAACCTGATAGCCCAGCAAGGCGAGGTCATGAGCACAGGTCATTCCTGCCGGGCCAGCGCCGATAACGGCTACCTTTTCCTTACGGGTAGCGGGGACAACCACTCTGGGTTTTTTCCCCTTCGTTATTTCAAGGTCGGTAACGAAGCGCCGCAACGACCGGATGGCAATCGGCTCATCCTGAACTCCCCGGTTACAGGTCAGTTCACAGGGATGTGTGCAGATACGCCCGCAGATTCCAGGGAAGGGCAGGCGTTGCCGTATTAGAGCCAGTGATTCCTCGAATTTCCCATCAGCAATCAGGCCGACATAGCCCCGTATGTCCAGGTGCACCGGACAGGTCTGCTGACATATAGGCATGTCTTCCCTGACGATGTTATAAAGGTTCGTTTCCGGGCTGGAGTAATCTATCGCCGTGCGCAAAGACAGACCGGCATTGGTGCCATCCTCCAGATTTACCGGGCATATCTTGAGGGTATCCTCGATGTTGTCACAGGGTTCGCCTGTGACCCGTGTAGGTTTCGCTTTAACCTTAAGCTTAAACTGTCCGTCTTTGGCCGAGACCGCCTTAACTTCGGCGTTGGTAATTACTTCGATATTGCTGTTTTTTCTCAGTTCTTCAAGGTCGGCGGTTGAAAACGGGCTATCATCGGCCAGGTTCCCATCAGGCAGTATCCTTTCACCAGCCAGACTGGGGCGTCTGCCTACCAGATAGACCTTCTTACCTGCCTTAGCCTGTTCTAAAGCTGCTTTTACCCCGGCTGCCCCACCGCCGATGATTATTACCGATTTTCCATCCGTCATTCCGGACTCCCCTGAGTAGAAACGTATAATGGCGAAGTCTTGTCAATGCTATCGAGATTCAATAACCCTCGATGTCTTAATGCCGCCACGTATTTCAAGACACGGGGCGGGGCGAGTTTTATCCTGGCAGCGAGTTCTTTAACCGAGAGGGGTTTCTCCCGCGTCAACAGCAGGATTTTGCTCATCGGGACTTCGTCAGCGATAACCCCTTCCAGCACTCGGTCCATTTCATGCCGGGTAAAGACCTCTCCGTATTTGTTACCTTTAGTGGTAAATTCGGTCTGTTTGCCCGCCACCCCTCTTAGCTTCTCACTCTCCGCCGCCAATTTAGCCGCCCGTAGCTCGAACTTAAGCTCTTCGATATCAACCCCCTCCACCGACCCCAGCGGCCCCAGTTTTCTTACCTGGTCGGTAAAGCCGGTCACCATCTCGGCAAAACGGCCGCCTTCCGCCGCGGACACCCAGTCCAGCATTAACCTGCCCGGGTTGAGACCGACATAGTCCAGCAGTTTCTTCGTTTCAACCACCGCGTTCATCGCCTCGAAGTTACCGGTAGTATAATGACAGTCCCCCAGGTGACACCCGAGTATCAGTACGCCGTCGGCACCGCTCAGAAATCCGGCCATGACGAACTTGGGGTCAACCCTGCCGGAGCACATTACTCTGACGATGACGATATTGTGGGCATACTGGACCCGCGAAACTCCGGCCAGGTCAGCCGCCGCGTAGGAACACCAGTTACAACAAAAACCTAAAATCTTCGGTTCAAAAGTACTCAACCTGACTCCCAACTATAACTTTAGTTTGCCTGAGTTCCAGTGCTGCTAAGCAGATACCAGTTCCATGCCCCGGTTAAAAGCCTTCAGGTTGAGGTCAATCGCCCTGGGGAAACGCTCCCGTAGCTCCTCCTCCATCGCTTTCTTATCCAATGGCAAAATACCGGTACCAATGAGGGCACCCGCCAGAATCACATTGGCGACAATGGAACTCCCCAACTTCTGCGCTTCCTCGGTGGCATTTATTAACCAGGTCTTGGCTGACAGGTCCTTGATAGCCTGAGTAAGCGTATCGATGTCAGGGTATTTGGCGTCACCCCTGGCAGCATCAATCGATATTATCGGCCTCGGATTAACGATGGTGGTAACATTCGGGTTGCCGTATTGCGCCAGCATTCTCAAACCTTCCAGCGGCTCCAGAGCCACAATAACATCAGCCGTCCCCTCGGGAAGAAGCGGACTGCACTGTATTTCCTGGGATACCCTGACATAATTCATTACCGGGCCGCCCCGCTGGTTGGCGCCGTAGGTCTGCCCGAAGGTCACCAGTTAGCCTTCCCGTAGCAGTGCGTTACAGGTAAGCATGGATATCACCACATTACCCTGGCCGGCAACACCGATAATGATTACATTTAGCGGGTCTTTCTTTAATTTTTTCATCTTGCAGCTACTTCCTTCACTTCTTTAACTTTCTTAACTTTTGCTTTTTCCTTGGCCACATAAGGCTCCTTGATGATAGCTCCATGGGGACAGACATCGACACACACGCCACAGTTGGCACAAATGACGTCGTCGATTTCAGCCTTACCCGTCTCCCGATTCCATGTCAGTCCGGTGCAAAGGAATACCCGGTTGCAGAACATGTCACAACCGCAGTCCTCGCCGAGACACTTCTCCGGGTCGACATATACTCTGTAGGGAGGCGCCTCTCTTCTGGCCCTTATCAGCTCACACTCACGGTCCATGATAACTACTCTAACACCAGTCTTGTTTTCAATCATATCCACCAGAGTGTCAGTAGTCTTCTTCAGCTCGAATGGGTCGCAAATCGTAACCTGTGCCCCGATTGCCTTGCAGATAGCCTCGATACTTACTGTTGCCGCCGGCTCGCCCATCGCATTTCTACCTGTTCCGGGATGGGGCTGGAAACCGGTCATCGAGGTAGCACTATTATCGAAGATAACCATGAGAACATTAGAACCATTGTAAACGGCATCAATCAGGCCGGGGATAGCGGCATGGTAGAAAGTGGAGTCGCCGCAGAAAGCGACCACCGGCTGGTCGAAGCCGAAACGTCCCAGCTTGCCGAAGCCGTTAGCCACACCGATGCCACCCCCCATACAGAAGTGGGTCTTGGTAATACCAAAACTGCCAACACCTCCGCCTCCATAGCAACCGATATCGCTGGTACCGAAACCCTCGTGTCCCGTCAACTGGAGAGCTCTATGTATTGCCCAGTGGCTGGCTTTGTGCGGACACCCGGGGCACAAAGTGCCGCTGCGCACGCTAACATAGCTTTTCGCCAGCGCCTTAACCTTCTTATCATATTCGCCATCCCGAGTTTGGTAATTTAGCCCCATGATACTGTTTATCGCCTTGATGACGAAGCTCGGGTCAAGGTCGCCATAGGCTGGTAAATGTCCTGAGCGCTTTCCGTAAAAAACAGGATGAGGGCCGCTGGGTGGCAGAGTACCGACGAGTTCCATGAAACTCTGTTCCACAAAGGGATGTACTTCCTCAACGAAAAGGACTTTCGGTGCCTTTTTCAGATGCTTCTCCACAAATTTTTCCGGTAACGGGTAAATGGTACCCATCTTTAAGAGGCCGACCCTATCCTGCAGATTCATCAACCTGACTGCTTCCTGAGCATAAAGCCAGGAGGCGCCGCAGGCTACGACCAGCAGCTCCGCTTTGTCGGGGCCGATATACTGATTGAACGGCGAGGACTCGAACTCTGCCTGTGCTTTTTCCAGTTTCTTGTGCAGCTCGGCATGCGGGCCCGCCCCTCTGAAACTAAAACTGGTGGCGAAATGCGCCTTATGTTCGACTACCGGTAACTCACCCAGCTTGATATTGCCACGCGTGTGAGCAATCTTACCGACAGTCCGCAGCATACATATGGAG
>JACQOM010000085.1 GCA_016202525.1 Chloroflexota bacterium
ATATGAGGTAGCGAGGGATGCGACTAAATCTTCTTGCTATCTTTCCCGCTCAGTTTGCTAAGGAGGATGGTTAAGCTTTGGGTAAGATAAATGTAGCCGTTATCGGAGTTGGTAACTGTGCCTCGTCACTGGTTCAGGGTGTTTACTATTACAGGAATGCAAAAGAGACTGAGACTGTACCGGGGCTGATGCATGTTAATCTGGGCGGATACCACATCAGCGATATCAATTTCGTGGCCGCCTTCGATATCGATAGAAATAAGGTCGGCAAGGACCTTGCCGAGGCGATTTTTACTAAACCAAATAATACCATCAAATTTAGTGATGTGCCCGTTTCAGGGATAAAAGTTCAGCGCGGCATGACTCATGACGGACTAGGCAAATATCTCTCTGAAGTAATTCAGAAGGCGCCTGGCCAGACTGCCAATATCGTCAAAATCCTTAAGGACACCAAGGCCGATGTAGTGCTTAACTACCTGCCCGTCGGCAGCGAATCGGCTACCAAATGGTATGTCGAGCAGATATTACAAGCCGGTTGCGGGATGGTCAACTGTATTCCGGTCTTTATCGCGAGCCATAAAGACTGGGGCGACCGTTTCGCGGAGCACGGTCTGCCAATCATAGGAGATGATATCAAATCCCAGGTCGGCGCTACCATCACCCACCGCGTTTTGACCAGGCTCTTTAGAGACCGGGGTGTCAAGCTCCTGCATACTTATCAATTGAACTTCGGGGGCAATACTGATTTCCTCAATATGCTGGAACGGGAACGTCTTGAGTCCAAAAAGATTTCCAAGACCAACTCTGTTACTTCGCAGCTCGATTACAAGATGAACCCGGATGATATTCATGTTGGTCCCAGTGACTACGTGCCCTGGCTTCTCGACCGCAAGTTCTGCTATATCAAGATGGAGGGGCAGACTTTTGGTGACGTTCCCTTGAATCTGGAGGTCAAGATGGAAGTCTGGGACAGCCCGAACTCAGCCGGTGTGGTCATTGACGCTATCCGCTGTTGTAAGCTGGCTCTGGACCGGGGATTAAAGGGAGCGCTGACCGGTCCCTCAGCCTACTTTATGAAGTCGCCACCTATTCAGTATACCGATGATGAAGCTCGCCGGATGGTAGAGGAGTTCATTACGGCTAATCGGGCGGAAAAAGCAACTTCTGCTGCCAGAGGCCGTAGTAAGGCGGGCCATTGAAACGTGTTTTCCAGCGGACCTTAAACCTGTGGTAAGCTTTCCCAAACAGGTTATGAAAATAGCATTGGTCTCGCCTTATGACTTTGCCTACCCTGGTGGCGTCGCCAATCATATTGCGGCGCTAGACCGCTGTTTTACCCGTATGGGTCATGAGGTAAGGGTTATCGCTCCGGCATCGAAAGCGGTCACTGCTTTCGGCGACCGGTTTATACCAATCGGTAAGTCCCGCGCTATTCCTACCAGCGGTTCCATTGCCCGTATTACGATATCACTAAGATTGGCTTCGGCAATAAAGGCTGTTCTCGGCCGTGAGAATTTCGACATCGTCCACCTTCATGAGCCTTTTATGCCGATGCTGTGCAGCGCCGTTCTCCGTTTCTCCGATAAACCCAACATCGGTACTTTCCATGCCTGTGACGGGAAGCCCGGTTATAATTTAGGCTGGCCTATCGGCGCCATGATATTGAAGAGACGGCTTCGTAAGCTTGACGGTAAGATTGCTGTGTCCAAACCAGCTAAGGATTTTGCCAGTAAATATGTCCCGGGATACTACAATGTTATTCCTAACGGTGTTGATTTGGAGCATTTTTCTCCCGATGTAGCTCCGATCAAAGAGTACTGTGATGGCAAGAAGAACATCCTGTTTGTCGGGCGTTTAGAGAGACGTAAAGGCTTGAACTATCTCATCAAAGCCTACCGGCAGGTTAAACTGGAGGTGCCTGATTCGCGGCTTATCGTGGTGGGTCCCGGTTCCAGACCGCGCAAGAAGTATCAGCGGTGGATTAAGCGGTGGGGTTTAGCCGATGTCGTTTTTGTCGGCTATGCGGACTATGATGAATTGCCCCGCTATTACAAGACGGCGGATATTTTCTGTTCTCCGGCTACCGGTCGTGAGAGTTTCGGCATTGTTTTACTGGAAGCTATGGCTATGGGGAAACCGATTGTCGCCAGTAATATAGAGGGTTATGCCAGCGTGGTGACGCATGGTAAAGAAGGGTTACTGGTACCGCCCAAAGATACAGGGGCATTAGCTCAGACACTGGTCTCACTGCTGAAGGATGGGAAACTAAGGCAGCAACTGGGAGCCACAGGTAGGGCTAAAGCAGGAGAATATAGCTGGGAGCGTGTTGCCCAGAGGGTATATGATTGCTACGTCAGGGTCATTGGTGAAGCTCCTCAGAGAAAATTGTCCCGTGACCTTGAAGCCCTGTCAGTTTGAGAAGAGAAGGGGAAGACTGCTTGGACAATCAGACAGCTGTTTTAGAAAAAAGGTCGGCGGCGAAGCTATCCGAAGCTCGTAAAACCATAGCTTTTTATCTCACCACCCCCGTAGTCCGAATTCTGGCTAAGATGCGGGTTGCCCCAGATGTTATCAGCTGGTTGGGGTTGGTGGTGACCGGTGGCGCAGTGGTGCTTATTGTTACCGGCCATCTTTTTGCCGCCGGCTGGGCAGTGCTTCTGTCCAGTTTTTTCGATACCCTGGATGGCGCGCTGGCGCGTTATACTGACCGGACTACCCGTTTTGGCGCTGTACTTGACTCTACGCTTGACCGTGTGGCGGAGGCGGCCATTCTGGTGGGCATCCTGGTCTTTTCTGTCCTGTACGCTAATGAACGTCCGGTTTTGATGGTTTTACTGGTCAGCGTTGCTCTGGTCAGCTCTTTCCTGGTGAGCTATGTCAGGGCCAGGGCGGAAGGAATGGATGTGGAATGTGAGGTGGGACTATTTACTCGGACCGAGAGGGTGGTTGTGCTGGTGCTGGGACTGTTACTGAGCGGGCTTAATTATGCATTGATTACTGCCATGTCTATTATCGCCGTATTAAGCGTTATTACCTTTGTCCAGAGGTTACTTTATGCCTGGCAACAAACAAGAAGTTAGCCGTTTTTAGGGGGAAGAAGATGCCGGTTATTGCGGTTATCGGTGCTCAATGGGGGGATGAGGGGAAGGGTAAGGTGGTCGACCTGCTTACTGAAAAAGCAGAAATGGTAGTCCGTTTCTCTGGTGGTGATAATGCCGGGCATACCGTAATTAATCCCTGGGGTAAGTTTGCGTTACATCTGGTCCCTGCCGGTATTTTTTCTCCCAAGGCTGTTTGCCTCATCGGTAATGGGGTAGTGATTAATCCGGGCGCCTTGATTGAGGAGATAGGCGTGCTTAATAGAGCCGGAGTAGATACCAGCCGGTTGTTTATCAGCGACCGGGCTAATCTGATTATGCCTTATCACGTTCTGTTCGATGGGCTGGAGGAGAAATGGCGGGGTGGTAAAGCAATAGGCACTACCGGCAAGGGCATCGGGCCGGCGTTCTCTGACAAAGCTGCCAGGCTGGGTATCAGGACCGGCGACCTTCTGGATAAAAAGGCTTTGCTGGAGCGGCTGCGCCCCATACTCGACTACAAAAATGCTATTTTGACTAAGGTTTACGGGGTCAGTCCCCTTTCTCTGGATGAAGTATACCGTCAGTATTGCGGGTATGCGGAATGTCTGGCTTCTTATATCAGGGAGACAACCGGCATGCTCGAGGAAGCGGTAGACCGGGGGGACATGGTTCTGCTGGAAGGGGCACAGGGGTCTTTGCTTGACCCTGACTTTGGGACTTATCCTTATACTACTTCCTCTTCACCACTGGCCGGGGGTGGTTGTTTGGGTGCGGGATTAGGACCTTCGCGGATTAGTGCTGTTCTTGGTGTCTTTAAGGCTTACTGTACCCGTGTTGGCAGCGGGCCAATTCCTACCGAACTCGATGATGAAACCGGACAGATGATTAGAGACCGTGCCCAGGAGTATGGGGCTACTACCGGACGGCCGCGCCGCTGTGGCTGGTTCGATGGTGTTGCCGCCCGTTTTAGCGCCAGAATCAATGGTTTTACGGCGGCAGCCATTACCCGCCTTGATATTCTGGATACTTTGCCCAGCATAAAACTGTGCGTAGGCTATAAGCTGGATGGTAAAACTATCGATTATTTCCCCAGCAGTATCGCCGCTTTAGACCGGTGTCAGCCTGTTTATGAAGAGCTGCCCGGCTGGCAGGTCCCGACCACGCATATCCGACAATACGAGAGGCTGCCGCTGCAAGCCCGCAAGTATATTGCCCGGTTGGAAGAGTTCGTTTCCTGCCCGGCCAATCTTGTCTGTGTCGGGCCTGAGCGTGAGCAGTCTATCTTGAGGAAGCCGCTAGTATAAACGGCGATACAAAATATCCCGCCACCCTGATACCCTTCGCTACGCTCAGGGTGACACGAATATGGTACCTTTTGAGGCAAATTCTATAACGGCAAAAGCGTACGTGAATCTGGATTGAGTTTGCTCTGCATCGTACGGTCTCTATGGCTTGACAAATACCGACCTGCCTCCGGTCTCGCCGGTGGCTGCCGCACCGATGCGCAGTAGTTTGGCTTTACTTTTGCCTACATTTCTGAGAGCATGGACGACATTGGTCGGGCAGTATATTAGCGTATCCGGGCCGACTATTTCTTCTTTCCCGGAAAGTGAGGCAGCAATTTCACCGCTTATCACGTAGTAGGCGTGGTCGCAGACAGGAATGAGTTCATGGAAATGGGGGTCGATGGCTCCCCCCGGCTCGATTTCATCGAGTACCACCCTCAAGTGCAGGGAGCCTTTCTCTTCAGGGCGGATTAACTCGTAGGCGGCTAACCCTGAATGTCCTTCCAGGTCAGTTATTGCCTTTTTATCCTTAGCTTTGCTGATGAGCCCGTTGATGGCGACCATCTTTTCTCCTTTCGCTCTCGCTTGATTCTCAATTAATAGAGGCTACACGGGACTTACCAGGATAACTCCTATCTGAAAGGTGTGCGGAATAAACCAGAGAGAAATGCTCTGCCAGTGCCGGCAGCGACCAGATTGCCGGGCTCAGGTTTATCCGTTAGGGAACAGCTCCCGGAAAGCCGGTGCGGCGGTGTAGACGCTGCCGACGCCATTGATATAGAAGGCAACTCTTAGTGCTTCGGCGACCTCTGCCTTGGTGGCGCCGACTTTTAAGGCTTGCTGGGCTAAGGATTTTACCCCCGATGTCGTTCCGGCAGCCGCATCCAGAGCCATGGCGATGAGCAGTTTAACCTTGCGGGATAAGGCTCCATCGGATAGAGCCAGTTCATTGGTGTTATGAATAAGTTTGGAGAACTGCGGGTCGAGCGTCTCAAAAATCTGTAAGGGTGATTCTGCCATTTTTCGCCTCCTCTTTAGATACTTACGTGTTTATCTTGCCGGCACACCTATCGGCAGGTCGATTTTGTAGTTTTTAAGAGTGTCCCTGATGATGGCGGCTGATTTTTCGTCGGGTTCGGTAAGCGGCATACGCGGTTTGCCGACATTGAAGCCGATGTGATTGAGAGCGTATTTCACCGGTATAGGATTGGCGACAACGAAGAGGGCGTTAATCAGAGGCAGCAAGTTACGATGGATAGCCGCAGCTTCAGCAGTCTTGCCGTCAATAAAATAATTAACCATCTGGCTAATTTGCTTGCCGACAAGGTGAGAGGCAACACTGACTATTCCATAGCCACCTATCGCCAGTATGGGCAGGGTATCAGCATCATTGCCACTCCAGACGAGAAATCCTTCTCTGGCCTGGCTGATTATTTTGGCAATCTGCTCCAGGTTAGCGCTGGCCTCTTTTATTCCGATGATGTTGTCTATCTGGCTCAGCTTGACGGCTGTTTCCGGTAAGAGGTTTCTGACGGTGCGAGAAGGCACGTTATAAATGATACAGGGCAGGCTGGTACTGTTGGCGATTGTCTTGAAATGCTGGTAAAGGCCTTCCTGGGTGGGGTTATTATAATAGGGGACTACCAGCAGACAAGCATCGACGCCGATTCGTTCCGCCTCTTTGGTCGCTTCCAGTGCTTCGGCGGTGCTGTTGCTGCCCGTGCCGGCGATTACCGCCCCGCGCTTGCCGACGGCTGATTTCACCTCTTTGAACAGGCGCAGTTCCTCTTCCCGAACGAGAGTGGGTGATTCTCCGGTGGTACCGACGACCACCAGTCCTTCACTGCCGGAGTCCAGCAGAGCTAGCGCTAGTTTTTTGGCTTGTTCGTAATCGACTTCTCCCTTGGCATTAAAGGGAGTTACCATGGCTGTCAGCAACCGCCCTAACTTTTTCATTGGTTCCTCCTTTGGGATGTATCAACTCTCTTTTAATCAGCTCTTCGGCAATCTGGACGGCATTCAGGGCAGCTCCCTTGCGGATATTGTCGGCCACGACCCACATAGCCAGACCCCGGGGATGGGAGGCATCCTGCCGGATACGGCCCACATAGACCTCGTCGGTACCTGAGGCTGACCAGGGTTGGGGATAAAGGCTGATAACCGGGTCATCCAGCAGTTTGACGCCGGGAGCCTGGGAGAGAATGCGTCGCGCCTCCTCGGGAGACATAGCCTGGGAAAATTCGATATGTACCGCCTCGCTATGTCCGTTGAACACCGGTACCCGGGCACAGGTGGCGGTAATAGCCATCTCATCGGCGTGCATTATCTTTCTGGTCTCTTCGACCATTTTCCACTCTTCTTTGGTATAGCCATTATCGAGGAAAACATCTATCTCCGGCAGTATATTAAAGGCTATTTGATGGGGATAAACATGCGGTACGGTGCCCTGTCCCTCCAGCACCTGCTTGGCCTGCTTGGTGAGTTCGTCCACTGCCGCTGAGCCGCTGCCTGACACTGCCTGATAGGTATCGACGACAATCCGCTTGATGGGATTGACCTTATGCAACGGTTGCAGGGCGACCACCATCTGGATGGTGGAACAGTTGGGACTGGCTATAATGCCTTTATGCCATTTCAAATCATCCGCATTTACCTCAGGCACTACCAGCGGCACAGCCGGGTCGGCTCTGTAAGCCGAACTTTTATCAATAACCACTGTTCCTCCTTGAACGGCTATCGGGGCAAAGTGGCGGCTAACTCCGGCATCGATGGCAAAGAAGGCTATGTCCACTCCCTGAAAAGCTTCAGGGGTAGCCTCCTTGACCTCAACCTCCTGGTGATTGACGAACAGCTTCTTGCCCGCCGAACGGTCCGAGGCCAGGAGGATAACCGACTCCATAGGGAATTTGCGCTGCTCCAGGACCTTGATGCACTCCTGACCGACCATTCCGGTGGCGCCGGCAATAGCTACGTTATACCGTTTCATTTTGTCTCCTGTAAGTTAAGTAGGATATCCAGTCCATACACCAGTCCCTGTCGTTTAACTACTTCCTTAATCGCCAGTATCACACCCGGCACATAGCATTCCCGGTTGATGGTATCATGCCGTATGCTCAGTGTCTGTCCCATTGCTCCAAAGATTATCTCCTGGTGTGCCATCAGCCCGGGCAGCCGCACACTATGAATCGTAATGCCGTCGATTTGCTCCCTCCGGCTGTTCTGGGTCTGCTCTGCTTCGCCGGGACGGACAAATGGTTTGCCTCTGGATTGAACCATGGCTCTGGCAGTCGACAGGGATGTTCCTGAAGGCGCATCCAGCTTCAGGTGGTGGTGCAACTCGATGATTTCAGCATAGTCGAGGTACTTAGCTGCTATTTTGGCCAAGTGGACCATCAGCACCGCTCCCAGAGCGAAGTTTGGCGCTATTACTGCACCCACATGGTGAGTTTTGGCTATCTGGTCGATATCATCGATTTCAGAGGCGGCTAAGCCGGTGGTGCCTATTACCAGATGAACACCGCGCTGGCTGGCGATGCGCACTGCGGGCATTGTCGCTTTAGCAACTGTAAAATCTACCATTACGTCGGGTTTGCAGGCGGTAATCAGGCGGTCTAAATCGGCATAGAAAGGTATTGTACCTAAGTTATCGGGTAAGATTAAGGAATCTCCGCTGGCTTTACGGTCCGCCGCGCCGACCAGCCGAATGTCATTCTGCCGGCATAGGCTGTTAACCATCTCTCGTCCTACTCTACCCAGCGCCCCGTGAACAATTACCTTTATCGGCTCCATGGCTTTCCCTCAGAGTAATAATACTAAGCCGTTAGATGGTTACCTGTTTATTTTGCCTCTTCGTTTGGCAGCGGATTTTCCGGTTTGTTCCGCATGTTTATCTTGATGGCGGCCGTCTATTTCTGGGTGGGCGAGATTCACGCTGTGACCTAAACGGGTAGTCGGGCGACGGCGTACCTTCGGATTTGCTATCGGCTGTTTGTGGTGTTAGCAGCGCTCGCCGTGACAGGTTTACCCTGCCCAGATTATCGATATCGATTACTTTAACGGTAACCTCATCCCCAATTTTAACGATATCCTCGACATTGGCCACACGGTAATCAGCCAGTTCACTGACATGGACCAGGCCCTCTTTACCGGGCAGAATTTCCACCATGGCACCGAAGTTGAGGATGCGTGTTACTTTGCCAGTATAGACAGTGCCGACTTCTACTTCCTTGGTCAGGCTTTCGATTATCTCGATTGCCCGGCGGGCGGCCGCCCCGTCAGGCGAGCCGATAATCACAGTTCCGTCATCGCTGATATCGATAGTAGTCTTGGTTTCATCGATAATCGAGCGGATGGTTTTGCCTCCGGGACCGATAACACTGCCGATTTTCTCAGTGGGAATTGACATCTTGTGCATCCGTGGTGCGTAGCGGCTGAGTTCCGTACGGCTGGTGTTGATTGTCCCGTTCATTATATTCAGGATGGTCAGGCGAGCTTCATGGGCTTGTTTTAGCGTCTTTGTAACGATTTCCATGCTCAAGCCTTTTAGTTTGGTGTCCATCTGCACTCCGGTGATGCCATCGGCGGTGCCAGCCACTTTGAAATCCATATCGCCGTAATTATCTTCTATGCCCTCGATATCGGTCAGGATAGCATATTTACCTTCGTTATTGGTGACTAATCCCATGGCGATGCCAGCGACGGCTTTCTTTACCGGTATGCCGGCATCCATCAAGGCAAGGCTGCTGGCGCAAACACTGGCCATCGATGTGCTGCCGCTGGAGCTGAGGACCTCAGAGACAAGACGGATGGTGTAGGGG
>JACQOM010000086.1 GCA_016202525.1 Chloroflexota bacterium
CGGTGGCGGCTGCCTCCGTTTGTCCCCGGCCGATAAAGCGGCCGACATTGGGGATGACGACGGCGGCCAGTACGCCCAGGATGGCGACGACAATCAGCAGCTCAATCAGGGTAAAGCCCTTCTCTCCTCTTTTTGGTATTCTCATTTCATTAACCTCCTTAATTTGTTGGTTTTCCCGGAAACAGGGAAAGCCGGGTCTTTTATTACCGACCACATATCACGATAAAGCATGGCGCGGCTACTGGCAATCATGCGAGCGGGTGATTTTGATAGATAACAGACTAGCCCTTTTGGGTGAGAGAAGATAAAATTCTAATATCGTTCGACTGAGCTCACGACGAAGTCTAAACCCTAAATCCTAAATAAATGCTAATTTCTAAACTTCAAAATCGTTGGTCATTTGAGTTTGTTTAGAAATATGTTAACCATTCCGTTCCTTCAGTTTATTCAGGACAGGGCTTGACACGCCTGCGTGCCGTAACGCACTTCGGTGTGCAGGCACGGAATCCAGAAAAAGCGGACTTCTAAGACGGTTTGGGCATTCTGGATACCGACTTTCGTCGGTATGGTAGATACGGTTTGGGCATTCTGGATACCGACTTTCGTCGGTATGGTAGATACGGTTTCGGCACTCTGGATACCGACTTTCGTCGGTATGGCAGAATAGTTGACAATAACCTTGTTATTCGTGCTTTGTATTTGTTAGAGTTTCGTGCTTAGAGTTTAGGTTTTATTCCTGGTAGTGGACGAGCCCTCTTTTAATGGCGTAAGCCGCCGCCTGGCTTCGGTTAGCCAGGTGTAGCTTCTCCATGATACTCTTCAAATGAGTCTTGACGGTGTTCTCGGAAATGAATAGAGACTCGGCGATTTCCTTGTTGGTGGCTCCCTGGGCGACCAGTTGCAGTACCTCTCCTTCTCGTGGGCTCAGGTCGGCATTTGCTTCCTCGACAGGCTTTTTCTCCGTCCCGGCGGTAAGGTCTTTAAACTCGGTGATTAGTTTGGTTGCCATCATGGGTGAGACTATCACTCCGCCGCTGGCAATATCTATGATAGCGCGGACCAGCTCATCCGGCTCAGTTTTCTTAAGCAGGTAACCGGTAGCCCCGAACTTGATGGCGGCAAAGAGGTCGGTCTCCATTTCGGAGACCGTCAGCACCAGGATATTAATCTGGGGCATTTCTGATTGGAGGGCTTGAATGGCTTCCAGACCACTACAGCGCGGCATATTAAGGTCCATCAGGATTACGTCAGGGGTGATTTGTTTTGCCTTCTCTATCGCCTCCAACCCGTCCGAAGCTTCCCCGACCACTTCCAGGTTTTCCTGGTTAGCCAGCACTGCCGTAATGCCGCGGCGAAACAAGACATGGTCGTCGACGATAAGCACTCTGATTCGTTCCATTTATAGCCTCACTTTCTCAGTCGGTAGAGTGACTATAACTGTCGTCCCTTTCCCTGGGGTGGTGGAGATGTCCAGATTGCCGCCAAGTCCCTCCGCCCTTTCTCTGATAATGTTCAGTCCGTGATAGCCGGGAGGGGGGTTTTCCAGGTTGTCAAGGTTAAAGCCCTGCCCGTTGTCCCTGACTGTCATCTCCACAGTGTCACCGGTCTTGGCCAGTGTCACTTCGACGTCGGAAGCTTGTGCGTGTCTTCTGACATTGGTCAGCGCCTCTTGAGCAATCCGCAGTAACTGGAGTTCAGCAATTGGGGAAAGTTGAGGAAAGGCTCTGGCAACATCAAATTTGACTCGCATACCGTTGTTACTGGTGAATTCTTTAATGTAGTTGCCTAGAGTCGGAATCAGGGGAAGGTTCTTGATTTCAGTGCTTAGCTGGTCGATAGATTCCCGGATATCGTCATAAGTATCCTGCACCGTTTTCCTGACATCGCTCAACTCGGTAAGAGCTTTCACGGTATTCTGGGCGGCCACCGAATCGCTTACCATCTTTGTTTTCATATTCAGGTAACTCAATGATTGAGCTACACCATCATGTATCTCGCGGGCGATTCTCCGCCGTTCTTCGATAATAGCTTCCCTCTCTATGCGCCGGCGGATATTCAGATTGATGCGGTAAGGTACCATGGCCACGACAAAGCAGAAAAGGGTGTAGATTATCAGCAGGGTGAGGTTGTATCCTTGCATAATCGAGGTAAATCTGATATTCACCTGGCTCAGCACAATGTGAGTGAGGGAGAGGAGCAAGGTAGCAATCGCTGCCAGGGCAAGGGCAATTCTTTCTTCGAAGAAAAGAGCGGCGGTCATAATCGGGGTGAGGGAATAAAGCAGGAAGCTGGAGTTCAGTCCGTTGGTGAAGATAACCAGCAGGATGGAAAGCAAAAAGTCGCCGGCCAGAATCAGATAGGTCATCGTGCTTTTCTCCCGCCAGCGCAGGGGCGAGAAAACTCTCAGCATCGAATAGACGCCGAGAATACCCAGGACGATATAAAGCCGGAGGTCCGTTATCTGAGACGTCATTAGCGGTGGCCCGACCTGGCTGAACAATACTGCCAGCGCGTAGGACAGAAAGCGGTAGACGGCTA
>JACQOM010000087.1 GCA_016202525.1 Chloroflexota bacterium
CCAGATGTCCTGCTCTCTGGCTCCCAGCGCCTTACGGATACCTATCTCTCTGGTTCTCTCCAGTACCGATACCAGCATGATGTTCATCACGCCGATACCCCCCACCAGCAGTGAAATAGCGGCGATAGCACCCAGCAGCAGGGTCATTGTGCCTATCGCTGCGGAGACGGTACCGGCTATTTGCTCCATAGAGGTAACGGTAAAGTCATTATCGGCGGTGGCTCTGAGCTGGTGGCGGGAGCGGAGCAGACTGGTGATTTCATCGATAACATAACTGGTTTGCGCTTTGTCGCTAACCGTTAGTGCTATCGAGCTTACTATGCTCTCGCCGCGGCTGGTTCGTAGTTGGGCGACCGCCCCCTGCATGACTGTTAGCGGGACAAAAATGGCGTCATCAGGCGAGCCAAACATGTCCCCCCGGCTATTGAGGACCCCAATGACGTGTACCACAATGCTGCCCATACGCATCTCCTGCCCTATCGGGTCAGCACCGGCAAACAATGTCATTTTGACATTAGAGCCAAGCACTACCACCCTGGTAGCACGCTGATACTCAACTTCGGAGAAAAAATCGCCACTGGCCAGTTCCAGATTATTTACCGACATATAGTCTGCAGTAACCCCGTTAACCGAAGAATTCGTATTCTTGCTGCCGGCAACCAACTGCTGGTTTCTGGAGTAAGAAGGCGCTACGGCAGATACGTAGTGAACCTGGTTAGCGATTGCCTCGGCATCTTCTATAGTGAGGCTGGAAGCACTACCGCCAGCACTCCTGACTCCTCCGAAGGAAATCGCCCCGGGTCGAATAGTAATAAGATTCGAGCCTAGAGTTTCAATTCGAGAGACGATATCTGCCTGAGCACCTCTACCGATGGACATCAGCACAATCACGGCACCCACCCCGATAACGATTCCCAGAATGGTCAGTGAGCTACGCAACTTATGAGTAACCACCCCGACCCAGGCAGTGCCAAAAGGCTCAAACCACTTCTTCATACCGTTTTCTCCCCTTCTACCTGACCATCTTTAATCGTTATGATACGCTGGCAAAGCTGAGCAATTTTAAGTTCATGGGTTATCATCACCAGGGTAATCCCCTGCTCGGCATGGAGAGAGGTCAGAATGGACATTATCTCCTCACCGGAGTGGCTATCCAGGTTGCCGGTCGGCTCGTCGGCCAGAATCAGCGGCGGGTTCTTCACCAGAGCACGGGCGATGGCAACTCTCTGCTGTTCTCCACCCGAAAGCTCGGTAGGCCGGTGAGTAGCCCGCTCGGCAAGCCCAACCTTCTCCAGTGCCTCCATGGTACGGCGGCGGTCGCCTCCGCCGGAGTACCTCAAACCAAGCTCGACATTAGCCAGCGCCGAAATACGCGGCAGCAGATTAAAAGACTGGAAGACAAAGCCAATCTTCTGACTTCTGATTTTAGCCAGTTCACCGCTGCTGAGGCGACTCACTTCTTTACCATCCAGATAGTAACTGCCCGATGTCGGCTTATCCAGACAGCCGAGAATGTTAAGAATGGTCGACTTGCCTGAACCGGAAGCGCCCATAATCGCCACCAGCTCACCCTGGTCGACATGAAGGTTTATCCCGTGGAGCACCGTCAGTTCCCTTTTACCCATAGGATAAACCTTGGTGATGTTTTCCAGCTTTATCATCGCCTGGCTCCACCTAATCCCGGTATCATTATCCCACCTGGCCTTTGCCCTTGCTGGGATGTTGTCGGCGTGGTATTGGCCATTGCTTTTGGTACGATAACCTGTTCACCTTCACTCAGCCCACTGGTTATCTCGGCGTACTGGAAATTGCTGACTCCCACTGTTACCGAACGCTGTTCAATAACGCCACCCTTTGAAACTTGAACGATAGTATTCCCCCCTTGACTGATAATCGCCTGAACAGGTACCAGCAATACACCATTCCTCTCGGCGATTGTAATACTCACCGTCACAGTCAGTCCTTCCACAAGTTTAACCTCTGCCGGAGATGTCGCCGATGTTTGAGCCACTTGTCCTCCCGGCTGCCCCGCCAGTGCCTGTTGCCGCTGTTGCATCATCTGGTTAATCTGTTCCTGAGTCAGGTTATCCCCCGAGAAGCGTCCGAAACCACCGGTAGAGTTATTTCCAGGAGAAGGCTGCCTGAAACCACCGGTAGAATTGTTCCCGGCAAACGACCGTCGGGAACCACCCGAAAGTCCGCCGGAGGAAATATTGCCCGAATTACCCCTTGCCGTCTGTGGCAACAGCGTAACTGGCCGGAGTGATGTTACTTCAACCTTCACTTTATAGTTCACCACACCCGACTGAATAGTAGCTGTCGGCGAGATATGGGTAACTTTAGCCGGCAGGCTCAGCCCTGGCATCGCTTGGACCTGCACCGAGGCATCCCCATCTAGCTTCAGCTTTAATATATCGAGCTCGCTGACCATAACCCCGGCTTCAAATTTAGCAGGGTCGGCAATAGTTACGGCCACGGTCCCCTTCTTTATCTCAGCACCACCGACAACGTTGACCCTGGTGATGAAACCGCTAAAAGGTGCTTTAATCTCCGGGCTGGCATTTTTAGCCTCGTTCAGAGCCTTCTGGGCATTCTCCAGCGCCTTCCGGACGTCGACTACGGCTGTCTTGGCGACCTCTACATCGAGCCGAGCATTCTCTACGGCGATACGGGCATCTTCTACACTCCCCTTAGCTTGCTCGACCTGCAATTTACTCTTGGCAACTTCTTGTGCAATGGCTAGTGCAGCATTGCTTGATACATTAATACTGGTACCATTTAATATATCTTCCAGGTTCTTCTGAGCTCTATCCAGTAAAGACTCATAATTTTCTATTTCTATTTCCCCTTTCTGCATTAAATGGGCAACCTTTAAGTCATATTTAGCCTCGTCCACAGCAGCTTGTGCTTTTTTAACATCGTCTATCTTGCTGACATAATTTTGCGCCGTCTGCAGATTAAGCTCCGCCTGGCTTACAGCCAGCTCTTTGGTAGCAATCTGCTGCTCGGTGGCAGTCTCCGCACGCTGCTTGGCGGTCAGATTACGTTCAGCCAAGGTTACCTTGTCTTCCAATTTACTCACCTGGTCCTCCCAGGTCGGGGTATCCAGTTTAGCCAGCAACTGTCCTTCTTTAACAGAGTCACCCTCTTGTATTAGAACATCCTGGACAGTTAAGGCGACAGTTTTATCAAAAGCTGCGGGTATGTCAAAAGGGAGGTCAACCGTGCGTGATAACGCCAGATTGCCAACACCGGTAATATCGGTTTTGAGGTCTCCCCGCTGCACCGGCACCACCGGATTCTCCGGTGCTGCCGCCTCTGATTTAGAAGCGCAGTTCACCAGGGGAACAGTCAATACCACTAGCATCAGGATTGTCATCATTCTTTTTAATGTTCTCATCATACCTACTCCTCGATAGCTTCCCGCACCCAATCAGTATTGCAGTTAATTTTTAACAAATCATTTAAATCACAGGTATTTTACGAATTATTCTGGCTATTCTGAACGGGGATGGTGAAGCTAAAGCGGCTGCCTTTCCCCAATTCACTCTGGACTTCAACCTTTCCGCCATGAGCCTCCACCAGTCTTTTGACAATGGTAAGTCCCAGACC
>JACQOM010000092.1 GCA_016202525.1 Chloroflexota bacterium
GAGCAAGCCTGGGACATAATGTTGCCGGGGCCGAACGGTTACAATATGTGGCAGCCCTGGGTCAAGAGTTACCGCGGCGAGGTCGACCTCGGTCCCTGCACCAGACTGATTTGGGGCGCGTATATCTGGATTGACCAGGACTTAAAGAAATCACTGGGATTTTAGGACTGGTAGCTACTAAAAAATAGATAAAGGCAGAAGAGAATGAAAAGGAAGTATCTCTGGCTATCATTGACTTGTGTGATGGTGTTATCCCTGGTGCTGGCATCCTGTGCTCCGGCAGCAGCACCAATGGCACCAACGGCACCAACCACGCCAACGGCACCAACAGCACCAACGGTACCCACAGCACCAGTCACTCCGGCAGCACCAGCCGTGGAAAAGCCAAAGTATGGCGGTACAGTTACTGCTCTTATCCCTAGCCTGGCAGGCTTTTCACCGATTGTGGCTGCCTCGACCACGAGCGGTCTATATGCCCTCCACCTTACCAATGACGGCCTATGGAGTGGAGACTGGGCGAAGGGGCCTGCCGGCAGCGGCGCCGCCGATTTTCTCAACTTCACCTGGGGTCTTGAGTTCGGAACGATGATGCTGGCCGATAGCTATGAGCTGCCCGGCGATAATACCCTTATCTATCATCTCAAAAAGGGGATTCACTTCTCCCTTGACCCCAAGAACGAGGCCAGCCGGCTAGTCAACGGGCGGGAACTGACGGCCCAAGATGTAGTCTATTCACTTAATGCCATGTACTTTGACCCTGAAGGTCCTGGAGGAAAGTTCGGCAGAATAACTCCGGCGGAAAAAGTGCTGTCTATAGAGGCGCCGGATAAATATACGGTTAAAATCAAGTACCCGCCGGGAACGAAGAGTTCGACGGTATATTATACCTCTACTTTTAGTTATATCTTTCCGCTGGAAGTCTACGAAAAATACAGTAAGATGCGTGATTGGAAAAACTCGGTCGGTACCGGTCCCTTCATGCTGACGGATTATGTCGATGGCAGCAGTGTGACTTTCACCCGGAATCCTAACTACTGGAAGACCGACCCCGTTGGTGCGGGAAAGGGGAACCAGTTGCCCTACGCAGACACGGCCAAGTTTCTGATTATTACCGATAGGTCTACACAGGACGCGGCATTTCGGACAGGCAAGATTGACGTAATCGGGACTCCGATAGTAAACAAACTGGAAAATTACGAGCAATTTGCCAAGCAACGCCCTGACATCAAGTATGTAAAGTATCCAGCGGCAAGTCCAACGGTAGTCGCTCTCGTAATGAACAATCCGAAGCTGCCCTGGTATGAAAAGAAAGTCCGGCAGGCAATGACTATGGCTATCGACTACAATACCATAATCAAAGACTACTACAAGGGTGATGCCCGGTTTGTTTTCCCCATATCGCCTTACCGCCACTATCTGAGCGTGTATACACCACCCGAGCAGTGGCCTCAGGCAGTCAAAGATATCTACACTTATAACCCGACCAAGGCAAAACAACTCCTGGCTGAGGCTGGCTACCCCAGTGGTTTCAAGATAAGCGTGCTCACCAAGGCCGTTGATGTCGACGAATTATCCATAATCAAAGAGTACTGGGCCAAGATTGGTGTCGACATGACGCTCGATGTCAGAGAAACCGGTGTTTGGACTTCCATTACCAACGGCATGACTCAGAAAGAGGCAGTAGGCGGAACGAGGTCCGTTGCCACTGTCTACGACTTTGGTAAAACCCTGGCTGGCTCTGCCGAAAACCAGGCCCTCATTAACGACCCGTACAGCGAGCAGCTATACCTTGATACCAGGGAGGATTATATCACCAATGAGTCTAAGCTCAACCCGAAGATGAAAGAGTACTTCCTGAATATGCTGGAGCAAGCCTGGTATATAGCCATGCCGGGACCGAATGGCTATAACTTCTGGCAGCCATGGATAAAGAATTACCACGGAGAGGTCGATATCGGACCTACCAGCCGGATGGTGTGGGTTACCTACATTTGGATAGACCAGGCGCTAAAGAAATCAATGGGATTTTAGGACTTGGCTACATTCGACAGGCAAGATAGGGGGTGGGAGAATTGAATTTTCCTACCCCCTATCTTGAAACTGAAACCTTTTCCCCCATTTTCCCATTCATAGAGAAATGCTGGTATAATGAATGCAGCAAAATCCTGAGGGGAGAGAAACATGTGGTATGGATGGACCGGGACTGGCCTAGAGGTCGACCTGTCGCGAGGAAATACTAAGAAAACCCAAGGCGACCGGTCAATGTACGAAACCTACCTGGGGGGACTCGGCCTGATTACCAAGCTCTTCTGGGACAGAGTCCCGCCGGAAACAGACCCATTTTCCCCGGACAACCTGCTAATATTCGGCGCTGGCTCACTTGTCGGGACAGCAGCGCCCGGCGCCAACCGAACCCTTCTGGTCACCAGGTCTCCCCTGAATAACTACCTTAATTATCCCAGCATGGGAGGATTCTGGGGAGCCGAGTTAAAATTCGCTGGTTATGACACTTTAATCATTTCCGGGAAATCTCTCTCTCCTGTGTATATCTACATCAATAATGACAAAGTGGAAATTCGTGATGCCAGCCATCTTTGGGGGAAAGATGTCTTTGAGACGCAGCGGCTGATACGGGCCGAACTAAAGAATGAGAAAGCCCAGATTATGTGCATCGGTCCTGCCGGTGAAAATAAGGTTCTTTTTGCCAGTATTGAGCACGGTCCTGGCTGCAGTATGAGCC
>JACQOM010000093.1 GCA_016202525.1 Chloroflexota bacterium
CGGTAGAGGGGTGGCTGAGCGATATACAGGTGCTCGAGATTGATTAGCTGTACCATGTGGCGGAAGAAGAAGGTCAGCAGCAGGGTGCGGATGTGGGAACCATCGACATCGGCATCTGTCATCAGGATAACACGGTGGTAGCGGAGCCGGGCCGGATTGAACTCTTCATCGATGCCGGCGCCCAGGGCGGTAATGATAGTACGGATTTCCTCATGGGATAGCATTTTGTCCGCCGAGGCTTTTTCCACATTGAGTATCTTGCCCCGCAGCGGCAATATCGCCTGGAAGCGGCGGTTACGGCCCTGTTTGGCTGACCCACCGGCAGAGTCGCCCTCGACCAGATATAGTTCGGAGTGCTCCGGGTCTTTTTCCGAGCAATCAGCCAGTTTGCCCGGCAGGGTGCCGCCATACAGGCTGCTCTTTCTGACGATTAAGTCCCGTGCCTTGCGGGCGGCTTCTCTCGCCTTGGCGGCGAGCAAGCACTTTTCGATAATTCTTTTAAGGTCGTCGGGGTGTTCCTCAAAGTAGAGTGACAGGCCTTCACCCACCACCGTCTCCACGGAGCCCTTGGTTTCCGGATTGCCTAATTTAGTTTTGGTCTGCCCTTCGAATTGCGGTTCGGGGAGTTTGACGCTGACCACGGCGGTAAGGCCTTCTCTGACATCATCGCCGGTCAGGTTGGGTTCATCTTCTTTAAGTAATTTATTTTTGCGGGCGTAGTCGTTGAGAACGCGGGTCAGCGCCGTCCTGAAACCGGTAAGGTGACTGCCGCCATCGATTGTATTGACACAGTTGGCAAAGCTGAAGACGGTGTCGGTAAATCCATCGTTATATTGCAGGGCTATCTCGACGATGGTGCCGTTGGCCGTGTTTAAGATATAGATAGGTTGGCGGTGCAGGACTACCCGGCTGCGGTTAAGGTGGCGCACGAAACTGGTCAAGCCACCCTCGAAGTAGAAGGTTAGTTCTTCGTCGGTCCTTTCATCTTTAAGCGATATTTCCAGTTCCTTGTTCAGGTAAGCCATTTCCCGTAGTCGCTCACTCAGGCCTTTTAAGTCATACTCGGCCTTACCGAATATCTCTTCATCAGGCAGGAAGGTGATGATAGTACCGGTGCCGCTGGCTTTGCCGACTACGCTTACCTTGCCCTGAGGAATGCCCTTCTTGTATTCCTGCTGGTAAAGATTGCCGTCACGTTTGACATTAGCCCTGAGCCAGGCGGAGAGGGCGTTAACCACCGAGGCGCCTACCCCGTGCAGTCCGCCGGATACCTGGTAGGTCTTGCCACCGAATTTGGCGCCGGCGTGCAGGGTGGTCAGCACTGTCTCCAGGGCTGATAACTTGGTGACAGAGTGGGTCTCTACCGGGATACCCCGCCCATTGTCTTCCACCATGACGGAGTTATCCTTCTGGATGGTTACGGCGATTTTTGTGCAGCTCCCGGCCATGGCTTCATCGATGCTGTTGTAAACGATTTCGTAGATGAGGTGTTGTAATCCGCGCTGGTCGGTGCTGCCGATGTACATTCCCGGTCGGCGGCGTACTGCTTCCCGCCCACCGAGGACATGAATATCTTTGGCTGTATAGTTATTTTCTTCGGTTTTAGTCGATGTCTTCTGGGTCACGCTGGTTCTTACCTCCTGATTGGTCATTATCGTGAATGGGCAAAAGGTGGGGGAAATAGATAGCTTAAGCTTGAGATAGCTAAGTGGCTGATGTCCGCATCTGGTGATTCAAGAGCAGTTGCTGGTGATGCACTCATTTATATTATTATAGCATAGTCTGGTGATAAAGTGAAGCTGTTAGCCGGAGAAAACAGGCGTGCCGCTTGCCGGGTTATTGGCAAACTTTTGGTTCAGTTTGTGAGGTTATTTACTGACCTGTCCATCTTCACCTCCCAATATGTATAATCCATTATAATAAGGAACGAAAGAACACGGGTAAAGTTGATAAACCGGCTCAATTTCCTGGAGTTGACAGTTGGTTTTGACTGTGGTAGACTTGTGTTTTGGTATTCGGTAGTTCAGCTGACGACTGGTAGATTGGGGTGGATTTTCCAATCTATCATTGTGTAAGGATGAGCTAAGGCTCATCCATTTTATTGTTGGAGATATGGAGGAGACAATTGCCGACGATTAATCAGCTTGTCCGGAAAGGGCGCCAGAGGGCGGTTAAGAAAGTGAAAGCGCCCGCCTTGCGTTTTAGTTACAATGCCTTGAAGAACAAGACGATACAGGGCGCGGGGAACCCGCAAAAGCGGGGGGTCTGTATTCAGGTAAAGACGACTACCCCGAAGAAGCCTAATTCAGCATTGCGCAAGATAGCCCGGGTACGGCTGACCAACGGCATGGAGGTAACAGCCTATATTCCCGGTGAAGGGCATAAGCTGCAGGAGCACTCTGTGGTTCTAATCCATGGAGGGCGGGTCAAAGATTTACCGGGTGTGCGTTATCACATTATCCGGGGAGCGCTGGATGCTACCGGCGTGGAGAATCGGCGCCAGGGACGCAGCAAGTATGGCGCCAAGCGGGCCAAAGCGGCGGCCGAGACTACCTAGGAGGAAACATGGCGAGGCGGAAGCAGACTAACAAAAAAGAAACAGCCCCGGATGCCACTTATCATAGTGTAATCTTAGCCAAGCTCATTAACAGGGTGATGAAGTGCGGCAAGAAGAGTACGGCAGAGAGGATTATCTATAGCGCTCTGTCGACGATAGAGGGTGGGGAGCCTAAAGCCGCCGTCACTGTGTTAGAGCAGGCGATAAGGAATGCTACCCCTCAGCTTGAGGTAAAATCACGCCGGATAGGGGGCGCTAACTACCAGGTGCCGGTAGAAGTCCGGCCGGAGCGCAGTCTCTCTCTGGCAATCCGCTGGCTGATTGCCTCGGCCAAGGCCAGACCGGGCAAATCTATGGCTGAAAAGCTGGCCGGTGAGCTCAGTGATGCGGCCAAGGGGCAGGGGGCGACAGTCAAGAAACGCGATGACACTCATCGCATGGCAGAGGCTAACCGGGCTTTTGCCCATTATCGGTGGTAAAAATTTGTTTTGTTGGCGGTTAATTTGAAGACTATGGTAAAGGAACCAGTGATTGAATCAGAGGCAGGGAAAAAAGCCGGGAGCCGGAGTTTCCCGCTAGAAGACATACGCAATATCGCTTTTATTGCTCATATCGATGCCGGTAAGACTACTGTCACGGAGAGGATATTGTTTTATACCGGCCGTACTTACAAGATAGGTGAAGTACATGAAGGCACGGCTGTAATGGATTGGATGGAGCAGGAAAGAGAGCGGGTTATTACTATCACGGCGGCAGCGACCACCTGCTATTGGAAGGACCACCGTATCAATATTATCGATACCCCGGGGCATGTCGATTTTACCGCTGAAGTCGAGCGCAGTTTGAGAGTGCTCGATGGCGGAGTCGTCGTCTTCGATGCCGTGGCTGGAGTCGAGGCTCAATCGGAGACGGTGTGGCGGCAGGCGGACAGATACCATGTGGCACGGATTTGTTTCGTCAATAAGATGGACCGGCTCGGGGCTAACTTTCACCGCACTGTATCCATGATTGAAGGGCGGTTGCAAGCCAGGGCTCTGCCGGTGCAGCTCCCGTTGGGTATTGAAAGCTCATATGAGGGCGTCATTGACCTGCTGGAGAATAAGGCATGGAGCTTTGACGGTAAGTCCGGTTCGGACCCGGTGGAAGTGCCCATTCCCGAATCAGAGCAGGCTAAGTGTCTCCAGTTTCACCAGGCACTGATTGAAAAGTTGGCCGAGGTGGACGACCAGATTATGCTGGCCTATGTCGATGGCAAAGATATTACTTCGGCTGATTTGAAGAAGGCTTTGCGGAGAGTAACCCTGGCTAATAAAGGGGTGCCGGTTCTCTGCGGCAGCGTGCTCAAGAATAAGGGTGTCCAGCTATTGCTGAATGCCATCGTGGATTATTTGCCATCGCCGCTGGATATGCCTCCGGTGCGGGCTATCGATGCTAAAGGTTCCGGTGAAGTTACTCGGCAAGCCAGTGATGATGAGCCTTTTACTGCACTGGCTTTTAAGGTGGTTTCTGACCCCTTTGTCGGCCGGTTGGTTTATCTTAGAGTGTATTCCGGCAAGGTGCAGGCCGGGGAGCAGGTTTATAATTCGACTCGCAGCAAGAGGGAACGCATGGGGCGGCTGTTGCTAATGCACGCCAACCACCGTGAAGAGATAACTGAGGCTGATACCGGCTCTATCGTGGCTACCCTGGGTCTCAGGGACCTTTTCACCGGTGATACCCTGTGTCATCCCGCTCATCCGGTAATCCTGGAATCAATCCGTTTCCCCGAGCCGGTGATTTCAGTGGCTATCGAACCTAAGACCAAGGCCGACCAGGATAAAATGGGAGAAGCCTTACAGAAGCTGACCGAGGAAGACCCTACCTTCAAAGTATTTTATGACCGGGATACCGGGCAAACGGTTATTTCCGGTATGGGCGAGCTCCACCTGGATGTTATCGTCAACAGGTTGCTCAGTGAATTTAAGGTAAGCGCCAAGGTGGGTAGACCTCGGGTCGCCTATAAAGAGACCATCACTAAATCGGTCGAATCTGAAGGTAAATTCGTTCGTCAGACC
>JACQOM010000094.1 GCA_016202525.1 Chloroflexota bacterium
CAGGGATACGGTGATATCTTCGGGTCTGATACAGGCGGAAACTGCTTCACCGGCGGCATAATCTGAAATCGCCTCGATGATTTTACCGCCAGCATCGATAGTAACCACCTTATCTTCACTGGAGGTAATTACCCCATCGATAATATTTTCAATGCCGATGAACTCGGCGACCTCTCTGTTCCTGGGCGAGGTAAATATGTCAACAGGACTGCCGGTCTGGCGGAATTCTCCATTGATGAGCACCCCGATTCTATCGGCCAGGCGCTGGCCCTGAGCCATATCGTGGGTCGCCATGATGATTGTGGTAGCTTGCCGCTGAATGATGCCTCGTATCAGTTCCTCAATCTTCGCTGCTGAGACCGGGTCGAGGTTCGCTGTGGGTTCGTCTAAGAGCAGTACCTCCGGCTCGGTAGCCACCGCCCTGGCGATTGCTACCCTCTGCACTTCGCCTCCGGACAGCGTGCGGGCATTACGGTCTTTATCAGACGAGAGTCCGACCGTGTCCAGGATGTCGCCGACCTTCCGGCAGATGTCGCTTTTCTCCATTCCCCGCCATTTCAATCCACAGGCGATGTTATCGTAAACGCTCATATTAAACACTACCGGTTTTTGCAGGATAAATGCCATCCGGCGGCGTATCTCCAGACGCTCCTGTCCTGGTTTAGTGACGTCCGCTTCAGCGAAATAGATTTTCCCGGAGGTGGGTGTATCGATGAGGTCGAGCAGGCGCAACAGGGTGGTTTTGCCGGCGCCGGTGGGGCCAATCAGGGCAAAAACCTCGCCCCGCTCAACCTTGAGGTTGATATTTTTCAGGATATCCCGACTGCCATATCTCTGGCCTAAATTGACTGCTTCCAATAAAGGCATCGTTACCTCTGCTGTATCCTGTTTAAGGCTATATTGATTACCAAGGCAACGAGAATAAGAATTATGCCCAGAGCCAGTGATAGCTCCAGGTCGCCTTTGGATGTCTCCAGTGAGATAGCCGTCGTCATTACCCGGGTAAATCCATTGATATTGCCGCCGACCATCAGGGCCAGTCCTACCTCAGAAATGGCCCGGCCGAATGACACTATTACTGCTGCCGTGACGGCGAACCTGGCTTCTTTGATGATGACAACACTGGTCTGGAGGTTGCTGGCGCCGAGAGAGCGCGCTGTATCCGGTATCGCTCTGTCTACGCCACTCAGGGCAGAAATGGTCAAACCTGTCAGTAGAGGGGCAACCAGTATCATCTGGCCTATCACCATTATGGTCGGTGTGAACAGCAAGTTAAGCCCGCCCAGTGGCCCGGACCGGGAAAAGAGAACAAAAACGAAGAGTCCGACGGCCACGGTGGGGACACTGTAAAATGCCTGGATTAGATTTATTAGAGTCCTCTTGCCCGGAAAACGGTAAAAGTGAATGAGGCTGCCCAGGGGTAGGGAAAGCAGGGCTGCCAGGATGGTGGCGGTCACTGAAATCAGCAGCGACCGCCCGGCTATCTCCATCACCTCCGGGTCGAGGGAGACGATGAGTTCAATAGCCCTGATTAAGCCCTGCCAGATTGTTTCCAACTTGTGTTCTCCTACTGTTGTGGTTCGGCGCCGGCGCAGGGAGTGAATAGCTGTATGCCGTAGTCCTTAACCCCGTAATCGCCGATAAGTTTCTGTATATCGGGCGAGGTGAGGAAGGTTATCAGGTTCTTCGCCATTTCAAGGTTATTCACCACCGTTACTTTTCGCGGGTTAACGGCGATGACGGAATAGACATTGAGCAGTATCGCACCCTTGTCCACTATCGGCACCAGTTCCAGCTTGCTTTTATAGGATACATAGGTGCCCATATCGGTGAGTGTGTAGGCCTTTTTCTCGTTAGCCATTTGCAGAGTTGGCCCCATGCCCTGCCCGCTCTCGATGTACCAGCCACCGGCTTTTCTGACCGTCTGGTAATCGAAGCCATCGGCTTGCCATATCGCCTTCTCTTTAGAATGAGTGCCGGAATTATCCCCGCGAGAGATAAAGCCTCCTTTTCCAGTCGTCATGAGTTTCTTGAAGGCTTCTTCCGGGCTCAAATCCTTGATGCCGGCCGGGTCGTTAGCGGGGCCGATAATGAGGAAGTAGTTATAGGCAAATGGGACTCGCTCGACGCCATAGTTATCCGAAACAAACTTAAGCTCATTGGGCTTGTCATGGATAGTAATAACATCCACATCCCCCCTCCTGGCATATTCGAAGGCGGCACCGCTGCCGAGAGACAGGATGTCCAGGGCGACATTATACTTTTTCTCGAACATCGGTTCCAGATATCCCCAGAGGCCGGTGTCGTAGAGACTGGTGGTTGTAGCCACCCTTAATCTTGGCTGTGGCGCTAATGGCGGAACAGTCGAAGCGGCGCAGCCGGAAATGCTGCCCACCAGGGTTAACCATATCAATATGCTTATCAGGCAATATATTACCCTTTTCACTAATTGTTCTCCTCAGTTTTTGCTCACAAAACCGTAATAAAAAAGCACCTCACGGAGGTGCTCTGCTGGACGCGAAATACGTCATCAGTCTGCTCTCCTTTTCAAATACGGGAGGCGTAAGCGTTTCCCCTTACACCTATCGGTTACTGTCCATAGGCCA
>JACQOM010000095.1 GCA_016202525.1 Chloroflexota bacterium
AACGAAGGCGTAATGCCCCAGACCAGAGAACACCTGGCCATTCTCGACCTGCTCGGAATACAAAGAGGAATTGTGGTCATCACCAAGAAAGACCTGGTGGACGAGGAGTGGCTGAACCTGGTCAAAATCGATATCGAGAAACTGGTCGGCTCCACCGGCTTAGCCCAATCCCCTATCATCGCTGTTTCGGCGGTAACCGGAGAAGGCTTGCCCAACCTGCTCAGCATTATCGACAAACAACTCAGCACTATCGAACCCAAGAAAGACATCGGCCGTCCCAGACTGCCTATCGACCGGGTGTTCACCATCGCCGGCTCGGGGACTGTTGTCACCGGCACATTGCTCGATGGCTCGCTCTCCACCGATCAAGAAATAGAAATCGTCCCCTCTGCCTTAAAATCGCGGATACGGGGATTACAAACCCATAAAGCCCGCGTCACTACAGCCACCCCCGGGAGCCGGGTCGCCGCCAACCTGGTGGGCATTGCCACCTCCCAAATACAGCGCGGGGATGTCCTGACCATACCAGGCTGGCTGGCACCTTCTATTATGTTAAGTGTGCAGCTCCGCCTGCTCCCCTACCTGCGCCGTCCCTTACCCCATAACGCCGCCGTCAGCTTCCATACCGGAGCGGCTGAAGCAATGGCTAAAGTCCGCCTGCTGGAAAAAGATAAATTAGGACCCGGCGAAACCGCCTGGGCACAGCTAACACTGAGTCAGCCTGTGGCGCTGGTCAAAGGCGACTACTTCATTATCCGTTCAACGATGGAGACTTTAGGCGGCGGCAAAATCATTGAGACCGACACCCGGCGACTGCGCCGCTTCCGGCCAAGCACAATCGAGAGCCTGCAGGTTAAAGAGGAAGGCAGTGCTGAAGAAGTCATCATGGCGCTGCTGGAAACCAAACAGCCCCTGGAGTTACCCGCCCTGTTAACTCAATGCGACCTGCCCGCCGCCGATGCCCATCCCGCCCTGGAGTCTCTCATCGAGCAAGGCAGGATAATCGGCCTCGGCCAGACAGATTCGCGTCTACTCTTTACTGCCGCCGGCTGGCAGCGCCTGAGCCAACAGGCAACCGTCATACTGCAGGACTATCACCGGAAATTCCCGACCCGTTCCGGTATGCCCAAAATAGAGCTGAGCAGCCGGCTAAAGCTGGGCAATCATTCCCCGCTGATTTTACAGAAGCTCCTCGATGAAGGTATCCTCAGTGAAACAGGATTGACTGTCCGCCTACCCAGCCATGAAGTCCGGCTGACTCCAGCCCAGCAGGCTAAAACCGATGCCTTTCTACAATCTCTGGCAAAAAATCCGTATTCGCCCCCCGGCGACCAGCTACCCGAACCAGATTTGCTCAACTGGCTCATCGAACAACAGCGGGTGGTGAAGGTTACTAATGGCGTGGTCTTTGCCGCTGCCGCCTACAATGAGATGGTCGCCAGGGTTACCGCTCATATCAAGGCTCATGGTAAAGTGACATTGGCTGAAGTCCGCGATTTATTCCAGACCAGCCGCAAATACGCCCAGGCTTTTCTGGAATACCTCGATGAAAAAAAGATAACCCGCCGTATTGGTGACGAGCGGGTTTTATTTTAAAAATTACCAGACCAAAGGTTGGCGATGGCTCAGGGAATCGACCCCCACCGGAGACATGATTAACACCGCCAGCAGGCTTACTTATAAAACGTCCGTATATTATTCAGTTTATCAACGTCCGACTGATTGACAGATTGGCTGGACTTCAGCTCGCCATTCTCGATTACGATGTTAAAGGTCTCTCTGCATTTTTTACACCGGAAAGGGCCTTTATACTCTGCCAGAGAGAAATAACTCTGGTCACCGCATTTAGGACAAGTGATATTAGCCATTACAAACTTACTCCTTCCTTTTCAACAATCTTCGCTCAAATCGGCTTCGCTGTCAAGATGCGCCGGAAAGGGCACTATAATGCAAACAAAAATAATCTCCCTGCCCACATGTCATCTGCCCCGCCCCCTTTGACGCACTCGTTTTTTTATAGTATCTTATACTATATTTTTTAGTATATAGCATAAAGGAAGGCAGTTATGCTTAGCTTAGTCAATGTGCTATCTAGTCTCTTGAGCCTCGTAGTTCCAATCATTATAATTGTCTGGTTTGTTAATCGCAACAGGAATAAAACCAAGCGGGTATCAAGAACACGACTGTCGACTAATACAACCGCAAAAGATGAGGAGCAACGTATGAAAGAAGTAATGTTAGACCAAATGAACGCCGACCTTGAGCAGTCTGTTCAAACTGACAAGACAGTCATCATTGTGGGCATGGTTATTAATGTAATATTGCTAATGGCTAATACCGGTGTAGCGGTGGCAGCGCACGAGGCTAAGGCAGGTCTAGCTATTAAACTCATCTTTTTCGTGCTCACCGCTTTCGTCATAGTTCTCAATGTCAGTGTTGGATATGCATTGTCGGCAGGAAAGAAAAGAAGGGTGAAGATTACGGAACGTCTTGAAAAGTTCTGGGAGGACCAAGGTTTAGGGAAATATCAAGAGGCATCTATCAGTAGTGGCTACGGGATAAGAGGCAATCTGTTCAATATCATAAGCATGGCTCTTGGCGCAGTCACTCTTCTTGTCTCTTTAATCGCATACTTCATTGGCTTCTAATGGTAATGGTACTTGCCCCTGAGAATCAAGAAAAGCGGCAAGCAGATGTAGGTATCCCTGGCGGGAGCGCATGGGAGTCGAACCCACCGAAGACA
>JACQOM010000096.1 GCA_016202525.1 Chloroflexota bacterium
AGGCCATTTTAGGGGCAGATATGGTCTTTATTACCTGTGGTATGGGTGGTGGTACCGGTACCGGAGCTGCCCCGGTTGTGGGTCAGTTAGCCAAGAGCACCGGCGCTCTTACCATTGCCGTGGTCACCAAACCGTTTAGCTTCGAAGGGGCGCACCGTAATCGGGTAGCCGAAGAGGGAATTGCCAACCTGCTGAGCAGAGTCGATACGCTGATAATCATTCCCAATGACCGCTTGATTGACCTCTGTGACCAGAAAACGGCGGTGGATAGCGCTTTCAAGGCAGCTGATGATGTGCTGAGGCACGGTGTCCAGGCAATTTCTGAGGTTATCACCGTCCCCGGGCTGATTAATCTTGATTTTGCTGATGTCAGGGCGGTGATGAAAGATGCCGGTCCTGCCTGGATGTCCATTGGCCGAGGAACAGGTCAGAACCGGGCTGTAGATGCAGCCAAGGATGCTCTGTCCAGTCCTTTGCTGGATGTTTCCGCATCCGGGTCAAAGGGCGTGCTGTTTAACGTTGTCGGCGGTGACAATCTCAGCCTGTATGAAGTTAATGAAGCCGCCAAGGTAATCAAGGAGGCTGTCGACCCCGAGGCGAACATTATCTTCGGTGTCGCTCATGACCCCAGGATGGATAAAGAGGTCAGGATTACTTTAATCACCACCGGCTTTGCTTCCAATAAGGGTATGACGGATGCTGGCCGGGATGAAGAGCTCGACCAGTTCCTGACGAATTTAAAGACGAGCGAGGAGGAGATGGATGTTCCGTCCTTCATGCGCCGTCCGATGTTCGAGCGCCGCCGTCAGATGTCGACCTTATATCATACACCCGGGAAGACGCCGCAGCAGACCCCTGCTGCTTAGAATTGACTTCTAGAGCCCCCTCCTTAGCGAAGGCTGTAGGGTTTTATACTCTGCAGCCTTTGCTTTTGTGCGGGGTTTTTCAGGTAGCAATGTAATAAACAATAATGACAATGGCTTCCATAGCTACCGTCAGGGGCAGCAGATAGCGGTACATCCTGGCTAAGTTAGCCTTAAAGTATTCCGCGGATAGGATAAGGCAAAGGTGTAAAGGGGAGAGCAGCAACCCCATCATCCCGCTAACGTAGGCTAATAACAAAGCATAGTTGTTGATGCCTGAGCTTGAGACTATGTATGGGACTAATAGCGGTAAGGTAATACCGGCAAATGCCATGCTGATGCCTGTAGCCAGGCCGATAAGTAATGGCAGCGTTACCAGCACAATTGAGGCCGGCAGTCCGATAGCTTGCATATCCGTAATGAGCTTGCCAGCGGCGCCAGAGCTTTCTATCGTCGCCTTATACAGCATTATGGTGTACAGCAGGAACATGATTTTAGGTTCCAGTCCGTATCTTAAAGCCTTTCTCAGTTCCGGCCATCTAACCACCTGTTGGACTGCCAGCAGGACTAATACCAGTGGAAAGACTATCATCGCATCCAGACCGGCCAGAATGAGCGCGACAAGCAAGAGGATGGGCCAGGCCGCTTTGAGCAAGTTGAAAGCGATATTCTTGGTCGGCGCTCCCTTCGTTGATGATGTCTTTCTTAATATCCCGTAGCTGACGATAGAGCCGACGGCAATGGCCAGCAAGCTTACCGGCGAGAGAATCTTCACCACTGATAAGAGCGGAATGGACAGGATGACGCTGGTTATGATGATGGCTGGATAAACCGGTAATGAAAATTCCCAGATGTGGCGGAACCAGAAGTTGATAAAGGTGCTCTGCTCCGGATTGAGACCGATTTTCTTGACTAAGTCACGGGAAGCTGTAGCCGAGACGAGAGCGCCAGCCGGCATGGGCACCAGTCCGATGACAGCCGGCACCAGGTGTAACGCCGGTTTGGTGCCGATGCTTTCCATGGTGGTTGCCAGTTTAGCCAGTAACCCTTTTTCGTCCATCAGGCCGCTTAAAGTCAGCGCGCTGGCGATGATAACCAGCAGTCTAATCGTCTCCATGTCCAGCAGGGCTTGCAGCATATGACCGGGTATGGACTTCAACGGTAAGACCAGCAGCCCAAGAATGAGACTGCCGACAAAAATAGCGACGCCGGGATGGGCCCTCAATCTTAAGAGCACCAGTATCCCGGCAATAGACGCCAGCAAGGCCAGGGAAGGACTCAACATGTTATATTAAATCTTTCTTAATCCGGACAACACTTGGGAATAATAGCAATACCAAACCAGGAGGATTCAGGAGAAGGCAAATTAGACACATTGTAGCTATCAGATGGGGAGTTGTCAACAAAAATAATAAAAATATCTCAGAAACCCTTGACAAATACTACATGTTGTGGTATCTTGACCATGTTGCCCTATATACAGTGGAGTTTAGTGATGAATTGTCCATTTTGTAGTTATCATGATTCCAAGGTAATCGATTCCCGTGATACTACCGATGGCGTGCGCCGTCGGCGGCAGTGCCTGAGTTGCAGCGCCCGCTTCACCACCTATGAGCGGTTGCAGCCGGCCAGCCTTTTTGTGATTAAGAAAGACCAGAGGCGCGAGGAGTTCAGCAAAGATAAGCTGCTCGCCGGCCTGCGCAAGGCTTGTGAAAAACGGCCGCTGCCTACTGGCGCCGTCGATAAGCTGGCTGACGATATTGAGACTGAGCTTTACCACCAGGGTAAGGCGGAAATACCCACGACCATCATCGGTGATATGGTAATGGAGCGGCTGAAGAGGCTGGACTACATTGCCTATATTCGTTTTGCCAGCGTCTACCGTGACTTTGCCGATATCACTGCCCTGAAGCGGGAAATAGATAGTCTGGTTATTGATAAAGCAGAGGTCTCCCGCTCTACCAGTCAACTATCCTTGCTCCCTGCCGAAGAGTTGGTGGACGTAGCTAAAGGACGCCCGAGGAGTCGGCGAATCGGTTAAGAAATTGCAGAGGAGTGGAGACATTAGGAGGTAGGAAATGAGTATGACACCTAGTCAAGATGATATCGATGAGATAAAAGAAATCTGGCAATGGATTCGTTGGTGGAAGGAGAAGCTTAGACTCACTATTGAGGAGCTTGCTTTTCGGGCGAAATGCAAGTCAGAGCTCATTACGAGGGGGATAAACGGTGAGCCTGTACCGATAAGACATATTCTACCTAATTTTGTTGTAGCATTTGGTCTAGATCTGCAAGACGGGGAACCAAAACCGTACGAAGGCTTACCATCATATAGGAAACTATACAAAGGCGTGCCCTTATATGATGAGTGTAAAAAACTCCTTAAACCATCTCGCGAACTGACCCCTGGTGAAAAGCTTCCTCCTCTACATAAGTACTAACTGGAATTGTAGGAGTAAATAATGAGCGTATTCTCCTCTTTCGATGGCAGCATGGCACGGCAAGAATCGCGGGTGTCCTTGAGTTTGGAACAAGCCACTGCCCTTATTGTCGAACGTGCCAAGCAGCTCGTGAGTCAGCTTACTGAGAATAGGGGGCACGATAAACCTCCGTTTTTTCCAGAGGAATTTTCAAGTATGCTTGGTATTAAGAAAATTGTGAGAGCGGACTTGGGAGGAACGAGCGGTATTCTCCTGAGATTTCAGGATGGTTATACGATTAAGGTGAATCAAAACCACAACTTAACTAGGCAAAACTTCTCCGGTGCCCATGAGATAGGACATATTCTGTTCAATGAACTAAGTCTTGAACCCTATTTGCAGTCTATTGAGTATCGGACATTCAATCCAAAAGGTGACCCCATATTCAATCCACAGGGTGAATTGGAAGCTCGCAACAAAGCGAAAGAACGCCTTTGTGACGTTGCCGCTACAGAACTTCTTATGCCGGAGGTCGTTTTCAGTAAATATTTGTCAGGTTTTGGTGTCTCTGTACACTCGATTGAACGGCTTGCCAACATCTTCAGGGTTTCCTTTCCAGCGGCTGCAATTAGGATTGCCGAAGTCAGTGAGGAAGCTTGTATGGCTCTTCTTTGGAAGCCTTATCCAAGAAATAGACCAAAAGGGCTTCGGTTAGATTGGTGTATAGGTTTAGGGAGAAAGACAATACCAGTGGGCACACTTGTTAAGCCTACCTCCACATTGTATAAAGCTTACCAAGATAATAGTCCTGTAAAATCCCGTGTTAAGCATTTACCTATGGAATCTAAGGGTTTCGGTTATGGCGAAAAAAGATACGTTATTTCTTTGGCTTTCCTTGGTAAATGAAAGGACTAAATAAGTAAATTCTGGAGGGTGTCGTGCCAGTTAATAGTGGTGAAAGAGATAATGGCAGAAAATCTCTTAATCGCACTGAAATTCTGCGAGCGGTGGTGGCTGACGCCGAATCGATGGGCCTGCGTGACAGGGATAAGATAGAGCGGCTGACCAGCCAGGTAATCGAGCGTCTGGAAAAGCCGCAGACTCTGCCGGGGATGGAAGAGCTTGTGCCCAGGTCTGGTCGGCAGAGGAAAAGCCCGCCGACGAAATCTGAAATCCAGGCGATGGTTAGAGAAATCCTGGCGGCGGAAGAACCGGTTCAGAAAAAGGAGGCTAAACCTATGGCAGAACCAGCTAGCCGTATCAAGGCGGAGGTTCCACCTGTTCACTCTGACATATCGGAACGAGTGGCGAGAAGCGGTGGCGAGCCACCGGTATCAGGTATCAATCTGAGTGAAAATGCCATTAGTGTTTTGAAGAAGAGGTATCTCAAGAAGGACAAGAATGGGGAGCCCGTCGAGACCGTCGAGGAAATGCTCCACCGCGTGGCGGGGGCAATCGCGGCGGCGGAGCTTATCTATGACCCAAAGGCTGATATTAATGCCCGAGAAAAGGAGTTCTACCGGGTAATGGCTAACCTGGAGTTTCTGCCCAATTCGCCGACCCTGATGAATGCCGGACGGGAGCTGGGGCAGCTATCAGCCTGCTTTGTGCTGCCTGTGGAAGACTCGATGGAGTCAATCTTCGACGCCGTGAAATATACGGCGCTCATCCATAAGAGTGGCGGCGGGACGGGTTTTTCTTTTTCCAGGCTCAGACCGGAAAGCGACCGGGTGGGCTCGACCGGCGGAGTCGCCAGCGGTCCCGTTTCCTTCATGCGTGCCTTCGAT
>JACQOM010000088.1 GCA_016202525.1 Chloroflexota bacterium
GTGCTTATCCATATGGAAATGAACGGCATTGCCCTGGATACCGAATTACTGATGCAGATGTCACACCGCCTGGGGACACAATTACGCAAGCTGGAAACCGAAATATACAATAACGTCGGCCACCAGTTCAATATCAACTCTCCCCAGCAACTATCCTCCGTCCTGTTCGAGGAGATGAAACTGCCCGCCCAGAAAAGAAAGGGCAGCTATTCCACCGGAGCCGCCATACTGGAGGAACTGCGTGGCATCCACCCCATAATAGAGCTTATCTTAGACTACCGCCAGCTAGCCAAGCTGAAATCGACCTACATCGATGCCCTGCCCGGCCTGATAAACCCCAGGACAGGACGGGTGCATACCAGCTTTAATCAGACGAGAACCACCACAGGACGTCTCTCCTCCAGCGACCCCAACCTGCAAAATATCCCGGTACGCGATGATGAAGGCAAACAGGTCAGGCAAGCATTTGTGGTACCAGAAGGCTCCTACCTCCTCAGCGCCGATTATTCACAAATTGACCTCCGTGTCCTAGCTCACCTGTCGCAGGACCCTGGGTTGCTGGCGGCTTTTAAGCAGGATGAGGACATTCACACCGCCACGGCCACCCAGCTTTTCTCCGTGGCTCCGGCAAAGGTAACCGCCGATATGCGCCGCCTGGCAAAAACGGTCAACTTCGGCGTCATCTACGGCATGAGCGACTACGGACTGGAGCAGGCCACCGAGCTATCACGGGAAGAGGCCGGCCAGTTCATCTCAGCCTATTTCGAGAAATACGCCGGCGTCAAACAATACCTGGAATCCACCAAGCAACAGGCCAGAGACAAAGGCTATGTTCAGACCCTGCTGGGCAGAAGACGCTCGATTCCTGAAATCCACTCGACCAACCGGCAAGTCAGGGAAGCCGCAGAACGCATGGCAATAAATATGCCGGTGCAGGGCACATCCGCCGATATCATCAAGATAGCCATGGTCAACCTGTACCGTGAGATGGTCAAGCGCCGACTGAAGAGCAAGATGCTGCTTCAGGTGCACGATGAACTTCTCTTTGAGGTCCCGGAGGCAGAGATGGATGAAATGTGCCGGCTGGTCCCACAAACAATGTCCTCCGCCCTTACGCTCAGCATCCCCATCAAAGTTGACATTAAGAAAGGCCGCAACTGGGGAGAACTGGAATAAGAGTCAAACGAGAAAAAGATGCCGGAACTTCCTGAAGTTGAGACGGTAAAAAACGAGCTGGCGCCCCATGTTATCGGCCGCCGTATCACCGGTGTCACCCTGCTCTGGGAAGGGATGCTCCGCCAGCCATCCGTAGCTGAGTTCCGTTCCCGTACCACCGGACAAAAAATAACCGGCGTCAGCCGGTATGGCAAATATCTGTTTCTCAGCCTGAGCAGCGGTGATTTCCTGAATATCCACCTGAAAATGACCGGCTCTTTGATTATCGGACAGGACTCAGCTGAGCCACCGCAGTACACCCGTGCCATCATTCACCTGGACAATGACACCAGTATCTTCTTCCGCGACCTGCGCAAATTCGGCATCCTGCAGTTGGTCAAGGACAAGAATAGCGTTGTCGGCAAGCTTGGCCCGGAACCACTGGAGCCCGATTTCACACCTCAGGTTCTAGGTCAGCTCCTGGCTAAGCGCACCGCCCCCATCAAGGCACTGCTCTGCGACCAGAGTCTGATTGCCGGTATCGGCAACCTGTATGCCGATGAAGCCCTCTTTGCCGCTAAAATTCACCCGCTAAGACCGGGAGGCAGCCTGTCGACGGAGGAAATAAAACGCCTCTACCGTGCCATCCGCCAGGTATTAAGGTCCGGTATCCGTTACCAGGGAGCCAGCATCGATACCTACTTTCGTCCCGACGGGACACGGGGAACAGCCCAGGATGAGTTCAAAGTCGCTCACGGCCCGAGAGGTAAGCCCTGCCCTGTCTGCGGCACTCCCCTTCAGCGGATAGCGGTGCGCAACCGGGGCACCTACTTCTGCCCCAAATGCCAGCCCCAGTCTGGATAGCAACTCGGCTCACGACTTCAATTCATTGAGTCCGGTATAGTCATCAGTGTAGCGGCGAAGCTGGTAATCGAGCTCCCCAATCACCACCTCAGCCGTCGAGAAAACTTCGGCAGAGACCAGATGTCCCCCCTCGCAGCCATCGAGGCCGGCTAATTGAATATGCACATGGGTAATCAGTTCCGTATCCTTGAGGGCTACCGAGCCCTGGGCACAAACAATCTCTAAATGTCCCTCGTATTCCTTCGTCTCATATTTAGCCGGCAGCCCTCTCAGGAAATTCAACTTGGCGCTTTTCACCGAACCGATAATGCCGATGACCACGCCGGATGAAATACCATGCTCGCGGCAGTAACCGGCTATCTTACCAGCCAGCTCTTGCCCGGGCTTAACCCGGAAAACATGGACTTTCTTAAACAACTGATGCCTCCTTGTCTCGCTATCCCGTTATTGAAAACGAACTATATTGCCAGATGGCAAGCCCGAGGCTGACAAAGAACAATGCCAGAATCAGTAGACTCACCAGCCAGACGTTACGATGTCTGAGAAGGATACTGAGACCGGTAGCGATTAGCAGCACCGGCCAGAACTGCCATAAGTTTCCCCAGAGACCCCAGGGCAGAATGTTCAAGCTTTGCAGCAGAAATACTATCCCCAGAAAGAGCAGAAAGATGCCGCCTACCGGCATGGAGAGTTCCGCTGGCTTTTTATCCTCCGACATAGCTATTTCCTCCGGGCGCTCAATATTACTATCAGCCCGATGCCAACCAGAACCAGCGGCCAGAGATAAACCCACCGCAGCCACCACAAGACCTTAAAAAACTCCAGATTAGCTAGCAAGAAAAAGACGCCAAGAACAATGAGAATGATGCCAAGGATATTAGTGCTGCGGTGTCGCATTTTAGCGGCTGCCTCTGAGGCGCCTTCTCTGGCAAAAGCAGAACGCACTCCCTGCCCGAACTGGGTGGCCGACTCTTTTATCTCCGCCACATTTTCCTCAACGACATCTTTAGGCGTGGCCGCCCGGGAGCTCTCCAGAGGCACCCAAATTGCCATAATAATATAGGCTAAAATACCCGCGCCATTCAGAAATATAGACAACACGGCGATTATCCTGACAATAGTGGTGTCAATATCGAAGTACTCGGCCAGGCCACCGCACACTCCAAATATCATCCGGTCACTTCGGCTGCGATAGAGTTTTTTCTTCATAACAACCTCCTCTACCCTGGAATCGATTACCGTCAGAATTATACGACAAAGCCAGTCCAGCGTCTATCTATCAGTGATGCCATTGCGAAAAGTTTACCCAGACCCGTTGTGCCCCGCCAAATCTCTCTTGTCAGTTAAGAACACATGTGTTATCATGCTCTCGCTTGCTCCCATTCTGCCCTGCCCTGAGCGCAGTCGA
>JACQOM010000089.1 GCA_016202525.1 Chloroflexota bacterium
CCCCGGAGGGATATTCATTTTCTCACCCTGGAAGGTGGCGACCATCGAGCCGACTGTCTGCTTTACCTCAAGTCCCAAACTCTCTCCCAGATTAGCATTGGGGTCAGCGTCAATCGCCAGAACCGGCTGCTTCTTATTATTCCTCAGATAGCGAATGATAAGGCTGGTCATCGATGTTTTACCGGTGCCACCTTTGCCAGCTACTGCAATTGAGAAAGTCAAACCACTGCCCCCCGCTTCACTTTATCTCTGGTCAACCTGTCCAGCTTTTTCTGTACTGAAGGAAACTCGGTAGCATTAGTATGAGGCAAAAACAGGGCCGCAATATAGTTATTCATAAAATCGACATTTTCGCTTAGTTCGAAATTAGTCATCATCTGCGCTACCCTTCTGGCATCATCGAGCAAGTCAACTGAGAAGGAGGTCAACCTTGCCCCGAGCAGCGACCCGTTACCGATGAAGATGAACCTGTCCCTCGGCAGGTCAGGCAAAAGCCCGATGGTAATCGAGTCTTCGATGTCGAGATGGCTGCCGAAGGCACCGGCAATAATCACCTGCTCGACATCAGAGTTCTTCACTCCCACGCTCCTGAGCAACGTCTGGCAACCGGCATACATTGCCGCCTTAGCCCGCATCAGGTTATCGATATCCGTCTCGGTAATAACAATGTCCTTATTAATCTGTGTCTCCGGCGCCCAGACGAGCACATATTCATAACCATCCTCGCCCTCCCTGATTCGCCGGGAAGGCAGGTCGGCATTAAATTTACCGTTCTGGCCGATAACCCCGAATTCAAGCAGTTCAGAGATAATATTAATCAGCCCTGAGCCGCAGATTCCTTTCGGCTTTTCCCCGCCAACAGTACCAATCTCCGGCTCCAGAGTCGATGGGTCGATACTAAACTTTTCAATTGCCCCGCTGATGGCGACCATGCCATGCTTGATACCGCCGCCTTCAAAGGCTGGACCCGCCGAACAGGACGCTGTTGCCATCCAGTCCGAGTTACCAACGACTATCTCACCATTGGTACCCATATCGATAAACAATGTTAGCGCTTTCCTCTGGTGAACACCTGCCGCCACAATGCCGGAAACAATGTCACCACCGACATAGCTGGCAACCGATGGGAAGGCAAAAAGATAAACCCGCTTCTTAACTTTTATCCCCAGAGAACTGGCCTCTACCGGCGGAATAAAGTTAGCTGCCGGAGTATAGGGGGCCAGCCTCAGGTATTTGGGGTCGAGCCCAAGTAGAATCTGCGTCATCGTCGGATTGCCGGCGACGATTATGTGTCCAACATGGCTGACATTAACCTGACTCTTGGCTAATAGCGTATCTATAACATCATTAATGGTGGCAACAACCACCTTTTGTAACGTCTTCAGTCCACCCGGCCTCTGGCAGTAGGCAATACGGGTAATAACATCAGACCCGTAGCTTATCTGCCCGTTATACTCTACAGCTTCCGCAACAACCTTACCCCGGTTCAGATCGAGCAACTGCCCCCAGACGGTAGTCGTGCCGATATCGATAGCCAGAGAGTAGTATTTATTCCTGGTATCACCCGGCTCCACATTTATCAACCTCGGCCGGCGCGTATCTCCAGCCCGGGGCTTAGCGGCTGTAACCAGAGTGCTGACCGTAACCTTCCAATCGCTGTCCCGCAGCGTTTTCGATAGCTTCTTGACCACATCGAAGTCCACCGACATATTGCTAAGGTTATAGCGCTGCTTCAAACCCCGAAGCAACCGGGATAGGTCACTGACATTATCCTCGATAGTAGGCGGCGGCAACTCGACGAAGAATTTACTGAGAGGAGGCTTCAATCTCCATCCCGTAGCCAGGGCTTCCGATATCTTTCTATCTTCGCGAGACAGGACCGCCTTCTCAAGCCTGGACTCGACAAGAACATAAACGGACAAATCGGTGAGCACACGGCTCTGACAGGCTTGCCTTATCCCCTGCTGAAACTCTTCATCAGAGACCTTTCTGGTCCTGGTGGTCTCTACTTCTCCCTTTTCAATGCGAACCTTACAGGTGCCGCAGGTACCAGCCCCCCCGCAGGAAGCATAGATACGCACTCCGGCGTTAATTGCCGCATCCAGGAGCTTAGTCCCCTGCTCCACGACAATATCGGCATTGTCGGGTTCGAAGTGAACTCTTATCTTTTTGCCAGTCAAGTTCTTTGCCATCTAATTATATTTTAGCAAACACGGCGCCAAGATACCAAAAAAAGCCCTGTATTTTAACGGTATTGGTATCTATTCCGGCTTTCTTAACCATATCCGGCGTTTATCAAGCGACATCATGAAGACCATGGACTTTACCGGTCTTGACATCGACATCAACCTTCTTGAAAGCCGGGTCGGAGCCGGTTGCCGGCATCAGACTGATGGTTCCGGCCATTGGGCAGAGGAACTTGGCTCCGGAATAGACCAAAATATCACGGATGGGCAATGTCCACCCCTTCGGCACACCCTTAAGAGTCGGGTCGTGAGACAGTGAAAGGTGCGTCTTGACCATCATGGTGGTGTAGTCATCATACTTCGGGTCGGCTTCAAAAGCCTTGGCTTTCGCTTCGGCATCGGCACTCCATGCCACCCCGCTGGCTCCGTAAACGACCTTGGCAACCTTTTCCACCCGCTGTCTCAGTTTCATCTCTTTGGGATAGAGGAACTGGAAATTATTCTTCTCCTTGCAGGCATCGACGACGGCTTGAGTCAGTTCCTGAGCTCCGGCACCGCCATCAGAATAGTGAGATGAAAGGGCACAGCGGGCTCCGGCTGCCTCGGCTGCCTTCCTGATGATATTGATTTCTTCCCGGGTATCGGTGGGGAACTTATTGATACAGACTACCGGGTTGATACCGGATGCCCTGATGATACCGATGTGGTGCACCAGGTTGGCGCAGCCCTTCTCAACCAGCTCCGGAGCTGCTTCCTTGTAGGC
>JACQOM010000106.1 GCA_016202525.1 Chloroflexota bacterium
GGGCAGGTTCAGCTTCTTCAGAAAATCGAGAACGGTGCGGTTGAAAAACTCCGGATTATCACGGTTAGCCGGATGGCCCGCCCCGGGCACCACGACGTGCTTAACACCGGGGATAACCTCAGCCATATATTCTGCCGACCGCAGGTAGGGCGTGTCATTCTCGCCCACCAGTACCAGGGTAGGCACTTTAATCTTATCCAGATTCTCGATAACCCGCGAGTCATGCTGCATGACCAATTTGCGCGCCATGTGAATCACCCCCACCGGATACTTTCCTTCCATTTCTTTGACGCGTCCTTCATACTGGCGGTTCCATTCCTCGCGGCGGGCCGGATTACGGTAGCCGGGTCCGGTATCGGAGAGGACAAGCGCCGCCACCATCTGGGGATGTTTCAGGTAGAAACACAGGGATTGGTATCCACCCATCGATATCCCGCCTATCACCGCCTTTTTGATGTTCAGTATCCCGAGAAGCTGGAAAAGGTCTTCCGTCACGATATCGGGGGAATACTGGTCGGCGGAAGGCGGACTGGTCGACTGGCCATGCCCCCGGGCATCGATGGTGATTAACTGATAACCTCGGGAAAAGGGGACTACCTGGGGCTGCCAGGCATCGTGTGAGGATGAAAAGCCATGCTGCATAATAAGCGGATACCCCTGTCCATGGACCTCATAATACAACTCGATACCATTTACTTTAGCTTTAGGCATGACATAACCCCCTTCTCTACAAGTCCAGCAATAAGCTACCAGAGCTATGTTAAAACTCTGGCAGCTAGCTGTCAACAAAACGTCGATGGTTGTCAAGAAAGTGGAGCGCATCCCCATCGAATGCGTGCTGCGCGGTTATCTTGCTGAAACTGTAAATTGAGTATATTATAGATTCAAAACTGGCTGGTAATGCTCTCTAACGGAGGCGAGGTTAGTGGACATTATCGTTGTATTGTTCTCGAGTATTGTCGAATTAGCTTTTGTTGGAATGGGAATATTCGTTCTTGTAAATACTCTTTTGGCAACGTTTTGGGGTATCAAATCAAACTCGTGGACTGGTGTTGAAGGTATCATTACCAGCACCAGAATCGATGAGCAGAAAGATACAAATTATGAGACCGGACTCACGACGAAAGACTACAGACCTCTAATAAACTATTCATACGAGTTCGGCGATGTCCAATACTTATCCAGCCGAGTTTCGTTTGAAGAAGATGCAGGTCATGTCCCGATAGTTGATAGAAGAAAAGCCGAAGAGAGTCTAGCAAGGTATTCGAAAAGCATGGGGATTAGGGTCTACTGCAATCCCCAAAACCCGCAACAATCAACGCTTGAGCCGGGCTTCAGGGCAGAAATAACTGTTTTATATTTGTGCCTCAGTCTTTTTGCAGTAGGCATTGGAATGACTTTGTTCTTTTTGTTTACACTACCCGACTGGCTGTCAATAAGGTGGCCATTGGACTTCTTCTATCGTTCTCACTCTTTTTAACCACAGACAGGAAGGGAAAGTTTATGCTATATTGTTTTTACGATGTCAGTCTTGATGAATACCAACCTGACCCTGCCCTTATTCATCCGTGGCAAGGTGCGGGATACTTACGACCTCGGAGACCGCCTGCTCATCACCGCCACCGACCGCATTTCCGCTTTCGATGTTGTCCTGCCCTGCGGCATCCCCGATAAAGGGAAGGTGCTTAACCAGCTCTCCGCCTTCTGGTTCAGACAGACAGAGAAACTGGTGCCCAACCACCTGATTGCCATGGCCGATGATGTGCACACTCTTGACGGCTACATCTCCCGTGAGAAACGTTTCTCTTACCCTGATTATCTGGCAGGAAGGTCGATGGTCGTCAAAAAGGTGGAACGCATCCCAATCGAATGCGTCGTGCGCGGCTATCTCAGTGGTTCAGCCTGGGCAGAATACCACCAATCAGGCACGGTTTCCGGTCTACCTCTGGCTAAAGGGCTGCGGGAAAGCCAGGCATTAATCCAGCCAATTTTTACCCCGACCACCAAGGCGGAAACCGGTCACGACCTGCCCCTGAGCATGGATGAAGTGAAAAAGCTGGCGGGCAAGGCGCTGGCTGAAGAGATGCAGCAAAAGAGCCTGGCAATCTATAAATTTGCCCGCGAGCACGCTCTGGACAGAGGCATCATCATCGCCGATACCAAGATGGAATTCGGGCTGGACAACGGCAAGCTCATCCTCATCGATGAGCTGCTGACGCCGGACTCGTCCCGTTTCTGGGACACCGCGCAATACAAAGTGGGACAGGCGCAGGACAGCTACGATAAACAGCCGGTGCGCGATTGGTTGGTAAAGGCCGGCTGGAATAAAGAACCGCCTGCCCCCATGCTCCCGCCCGAAGTCATCGAAGCTACCACCCTGAAATACAGAGAGGCTTATAAAAGGCTAACGGGACGGGAATTAAGCTAAGTCAAGCCACGAGATGAAGTAATCGCATCAAAGGAGGCTGACGGTATGGCAAGTGACGGAACTCGCTTTCAGCTAAAAACAGTAGACCAGATTAGTTTTGCGGTAAAAGACATCGATAGAGTCATTGAAGCTTGGTCATCAATGTACGGCTTCGGCCCCTGGACATTCAGCGAGACTAGCGGTACTGATGCCAAGGGACGACCCTGGCGGGCAAGAATGGCTTTCACATACCTGGGGCCAGTACAGATTGAATTGGTACAGCCCGCCGAGGGCAGAATATTCCAGTCCCGCTTCCTTGATACCTGGGGAGAGGGATTGCATCACCTCGGCTTTTTCGTCGATGATTTAAATACCGAGGTCTCCAACCTGGCAGCAAAAGGAGCCAAAATCCTGATTCAGGTGCCGGGTCGGTTTGCCTACCTGGATAGCGGCGGCCCCGGCGGCGCTATTTTCGAACTGATGCAGAGACGATAAAGTCGACTTCCTGAAAATCCGGCTAAATGCCCAACCTCATGGTCTGCGCCAGGAATATCTGATTACCCCAACAGCTTTTTCGTACTGGGCAGTTTCCCGGCAATGCGCTCATCGATTCTGGTCGCCATATCCAGAGCCCTGCCTAAAGCTTTGAACAGCGCTTCCGCCTTGTGATGGTCATTGATACCGTAAACGATGCGGGCATGGAGATTGAGCTTGGCTTCAGCCGCCAGAGACTCAAGGAAATGGCGGATTAGGTCGGTGGAAAAACCGGCCATATCATTATCACTGAAGGGTAATTCCAATACAGTATATCCCCGCCCGCTGAGGTCGACAGCTACCATGGCTAAAGCGTCATCCATAGGCACGGTGGCATCCCCCATACGGACGATACCCGACTTTTCTCCCAGGGCCTCATTAAGAGCTTTACCCAGACAGATAGCAATATCCTCCACCAGATGATGCGGGTCGTCGCCGGTTCCAGTCAGGCTGAGATCGAATCTGCCGTGGTGCACTACCTGTGACAACATATGGTCGAACATCGGGATATCCGTCTTTACCTGCCACTCTCCGGTGCCATCCAAATTCAACTCGAGCGCAATATCGGTCTCTCTGGTTTTTCTCTTAACATCCGCAGTTCTGGTAGCTTTCATACTGGCGAGGGGGAAAAGCCGGGAGAGCTTCGCGCTGATGGAGGGATTCAAAGGCACACTGCCATTTAGTATTTGATTGATATACTGCCTGGAGTAGCCGGTTTCTTGCCCGATCCTCTCATCGGTATAGCCATACTTTGTCTTAAGTTCTTTTATTTGCTCAATCTGTACC